>JAFGNC010000192.1 GCA_016927175.1 Gammaproteobacteria bacterium
CGCGCTCGAGAACCGCCTGAAGGCGATGGTCCGCGACGGTCAGCTGATCCGCAACCGCGCCCGCGAGTTCTGCCTGACACGGCACCTGGACCTGAAGACCGGAGTCGTCCTCGCGCACCGCGACGGCTTCGGCTTCCTGCGCCCGGACGACGGCGGCGACGACGTCTACCTGCCGCCGCGCGACATGCGCGCGCTCTGGGACGGCGACCGCGTCGCGGTCCGCGTCAGCGAGGGCCGGCAGGGAAAGCTCGAGGGGCGCGTCGTCGAGGTGCTGCAGCGAACGAAGACGAATCTGGTTGGGCACTTCCACCGCGAGCGCGGCATCGACTACGTGCTCGAGGAGGCGGATACGCGCACGGAGGTGCTGATCGGCCGCGGCGACCGCAACGGCGCGAAGCCGGGCGACCTCGTCAACGTCGAGATCGTGCAGCATCCGACGGAACACAGCCTCGCGATCGGCCGCGTGGTCAAGGTCGTCGGCCGCTTCGACGATCCCGGCATCGAGACCGAGGTCGCGATGCTCGCGCACGGCATTCCGACCGAGTGGCCCGGGGCCGTCGCGGAGGCGGCGCGGCGTTTCCCGCCGCAGGTGTCACCGGCTGCCAAGCGCAATCGCGAGGATCTGCGCAAGGTCCCGCTCGTCACGATAGACGGCGCGGACGCGAAAGACTTCGACGACGCCGTCTATTGCGAGCCGCACGGCGACGGCTGGAAGGTCCTCGTCGCGATCGCCGACGTCAGCCATTACGTCGAGCCGGATGCTCCGCTCGATCGCGAGGCCAGGGTCCGCGGCACCTCCGTCTATTTCCCGGACCGCGTCGTGCCGATGTTGCCCGAGGAGCTGTCGAACGGGCTGTGCTCGCTGAATCCGCAGGTCGACCGTCTGTGCCTCGCGTGCGAGATGATCGTGACGCGGCAGGGTGCCGTGAAACGCTCGCGCTTTCTGAACGGCGTCATGCGCTCGCACGCGCGGCTGACCTACGACGGCGCCATGGAGCTGCTCGAGAACCCCGGGGCGCGGGGCCCGAATGCGAAGCTGCGCCCGCACCTGCTGCGCCTGAAGGAAGTCTTCCACGCGTTCTCCCGTGCGCGGCGCCGGCGCGGCGCGATCGACTTCGATCTGCCGCAGACGAAGATCGAGCTCGACGAGCAGGGCAAGGTCGCCAGGGTGCAGGCCGTGGATCGGCTCGTCACGCACCAGATCATCGAGGAGTGCATGATCGCGGCGAACGTGGAAGCCGCGAAGCGGATCCGCAAGACGCGCGTCCCCGGCCTGTACCGCGTGCACGAAGGCCCCGACGCCGATCGCCTCGAGGAGCTGACGCTGTTCCTGAAGACCTTCGGCTTCAAGCTGCCGCCGGCGGGCAAGCTGACGCCGAAGCACTTGAGCGACGTCGTCGACCGGGTCTCCGGCAAGCCCGAGGCGGAGCTGATCGAGACCGTCGTGCTGAAGTCGATGAAGCGGGCGAGCTATCACCCGAAGAACATCGGGCACTTCGGGCTCGGGCTGCCGGCTTACGCGCATTTCACGTCGCCGATCAGGCGCTATCCCGACCTGCTGGTGCACCGCGCGATCAAGTGGGTGCTGACGAACGGCTCCGCGAAGGGTTACCCGTACACGCTGCCGGAGATGGAGCATCTCGGCGAGCGCTGCTCGCGCGCGGAGCGCCGGGCGGACGAAGCGGTGTGGGACGTCGAGGAGCAGCTGAAGTGCATCTACATGAGCGAGCGGGTGGGTCAGGACTTCCGCGTCGTCGTCAGCGGCGTGCAGCCTTTCGGGCTCTTCGTGCGCGTGCCCGAGCTGCAGGTCGACGGGCTCGTGCACGTGACGTCGCTGCCGCGGGACTACTACCACCGCGACCCGACCGGCACGAAGCTGGCGGGTGAGCGCACCGGCGCCGTTTACGGTCTGACCGACACGATGCAGGTGCGGCTCGTCGGCGCCAACGTCGAGGAGCGCAAGATCGACTTCGTGCCGATCGAGCGGCTCGAGCAGGGCGAGGAGCGCGAGGCGGAGCCGCGGCGCGCGCCTCGCGGCCGGCAGCGCCAGCATGGCCGGCGGCGGTCGTAACCGCCTGTACGGCCTGCACGCGGTCCGCGGCCTGCTGGACACCCGGCCGGAGGCGGTCGTCGCCGCGCAGGTGCTCGAAGGCTCGGCCGACGGCCGGCTGCAGGAGCTCGTCGGGCGGATCGAAGCGCTCGGTGCGACGGTACGGCGAGTGCGGCGGGCGGAGCTCGACCGCGCGAGCGGCGGCGGCCGTCATCAGGGCATCGTGGTCGACGTCGCCGCGCCGCCGGAGTTCACGCTCGGCGCGTTCGAGGACCTCGTCGTCGCGCGCGGCAATGCGCTGCGGCTTCTGATCCTCGACGGCGTGGAGGACCCGCGCAACCTCGGGGCGTGCCTTCGCACCGCGGACGCGGCGGGCATGGATGCTGTCGTCGTGCCGCGCTCGCGCGCCGCGAAGCTGACGCCGGCGGCGTTGAAGGCCGCGACCGGCGCGGCCGAGACCGTACCGCTGCTGTACGCGCCGAACCTGGCGAGGGCACTCGCCTGGCTCAGGGACGCGGGCGTGCGGTTGGTCGGAGCGGACTCGGCAGCCGATCGGGGGCTGTTCGAGAGCCGGCTCGAGCCGCCGATCGGCCTCGTCCTCGGCGGCGAGGGCAGAGGGCTAAAGCGGCTGACCCGGGAGCACTGCGACGAGATCGTCGCGATTCCGATGGTCGGGACGGTCGAGAGCCTGAACGTGTCGGTGGCCGCGGCCATCGTGATGTTCGAGCTGCTGCGCCAGGCGCCGGCCGGCCGCGGCGGCGCTTGAGCTCGCGCGGCGCCTCGCGTACGATGGCGCGCCCGGAGCGGCGCAATCGGCGGCGCGCCCGGGCCTTAAGAAAATCCACTCCTTGCCTCACCGCGCGATCGGGAGGCTGAACCCGTGAGGAGTCTTTGTTGAGACACTACGAAATAGTGTTTCTGGTCCACCCTGACCAGAGCGAGCAAGTGCCGGCCATGATGGAGCGCTATCGAAACATGATCGAGAGCGCGGGCGGCAAGATCCACCGAGAAGAAGACTGGGGCCGGCGGCAGCTCGCGCATTCGATCGCCAAGGTCCACAAAGCTCACTATCTCCTGCTGAACGTCGAGTGCGAAAAAGCGGCGCTCGACGAGCTGATAGGCGCGTTCCGCTTCAGCGACGCGGTGCTGAGGCACCTCGTGATCAAGCGCGACGAGGCCATCACGGAGCCGTCCATCATGGCTAAGGCTCAGGAAGAGGAGAAGGCGCGCGAGTCCGGCGCCCGTGGGTCACGCCGCGAAGGCGACGGGGACGGCGAGCGAGGCGACCGAGGAGAGCGCGGCGACCGAGGAGAGCGGGGCGACCGAGGCGAGCGGGGCGACCGGGGCGAGCGGGGCGACCGAGGCGAGCGCGGCGACCGAAGCGAGCGGGGCGAACGCAGGCCGGCGCGCGGCGAGGATTCCTCGAGCGGCGATGACAGTAGCGACGACAACAGCGACGACTCGAGCTCCGAGCAGTCGGAGTAAGTCCGGCCCCGGCCTCGCGGGCGAAGCGCCCGCTTCGAGGCGCGGATCGAGACAATCAAGGTTCAGGAGAGACCGGAATGGCACGTTATTTTCGGCGTAAGAAGTTCTGCCGGTTCACGGCCGAGGGAGTCGAGGAGATCGACTACAAGGACCTGGCCACGTTGAAGGCGTATATCACCGAGACGGGCAAGATCGTGCCGAGCCGCATCACCGGCACGCGGGCGCCGTATCAGCGCCAGCTTTCGACCGCGATCAAGCGGGCCCGCTACCTGGCGCTGCTGCCGTATACGGACCGGCACTGAGGTCCGGCGGCGCGCGAAGATCCGCAGCGGCAGCGCCTGCGGCATCCGCGCGCCGCGGGGACAGCCGCGCCGGCCGTGTCGGCGCCGCCACGGCGGCGGGCACATGGACCTGACCACACGCTCATGAAGGCATTCGTCGACTGGGTCCTGGCCGGCCGCTACCGCCTGATCGTCCTCGCGGCGGTGTTCGCGCCGCTGCTGCAGGTCGTGACGATCGCGCTGATCGCGCTCGACACGATGCGCCGCGGTCTGTCGCAGGCGTCGGTCGGTGCCGCGATCGCGCTGCTCGGCCTGCTGGTCGTGGCTTCGCTGACCGCGGCGTTGACCGGCGCAAGCCCCGCCACGATCGGCTGGATAGGATTCGGCAGCTTCGCCGCCGGGCTCGGCCTCGGATGGCTGCTCCGCTGGGCCGGCGGGCTGGCCGGAGCGTTCCAGGGTGTCGTCCTGTTCTGCGTCGTGGCCGTCGTCGCGATCAGCGTGATCGGTCCGGGGCCGGAAGTGCTGTTCGCGCCGATGCTGGACGGGCTGGTCGAGCTGCTGCGCGAGAATCAGGCGACGGATCAGCAGATCGAAGCGTTTCGCGAGGCGCAGCCGGTCATGTTCGGCCTGTTCGCGGCGGCGTTGCTGGTGCAGCTGATCGCGGCACTGTTCCTCGCGTACTGGTGGAACGGCCTCGCAGCCGGCGATTCCCGCTTCGGCACCGAGTTTCGCGACTTGAAGCTGAGCCGCGCGCTGGGGTTCCCTGCATCGCTGCTGGTCGCTTTCGGTCTGGTCCTCGATGCGCCGTTGGTTCAGAATCTGACGCCGTTGGCGCTGTTCGGCTTCGTGTTCCAGGGGCTCGCCGTCATGCACGCCTGGGCTTACGCGAAGGGGTGGCACGTGGGCCTGCTCGTACCGGTTTACGTGCTGCTGATCACGCCGCTGATCAGCGTCATCATCCTTGGGCTCTCCGCCGTCGGTTTGGTGGATAATTGGTTCGACTTACGTGCGCCGCTGCGTCCGCGGGCATGAGCTGATCGAAGAAGGAAGTCACATGCAAGTCATTTTGCTCGAGAAGATCGATAACCTCGGCGGCATCGGCGACATGGTCAAGGTCAAGCCGGGCTATGCGCGCAATTTCCTGTTGCCCAAGGGCAAGGCGACCGTCGCGACCCCGGACAACATCGCGAAGTTCGAAGAGCGGCGCGCCGAGCTCGAGAAGAAGGCCGCCGGAGAGATCGCGGCCGCACAGGAGCGGGCGAAGAAGCTCGAGGGCCAGGTCATCCGGATCACGGCGCAGGCGGGGCCCGAGGGTAAGCTGTTCGGCTCGATCGGCACGATGGACGTCGCGGAAGCGTGCGGCACGTCGCTCGGCGTGGAGGTCGAGCGCAGCGAGGTTCGCCTGCCGGAAGGGCCGATCCGCGTGGTCGGCGAGCACGACATCGAGATCCATCTGCACAGCGACGTCAACGCGAGCCTGAAGGTCGTCGTCGAGTCTCCGGAGCAGGTCGTAGACTGAGGCGCCTCCGAGACCCTATGACACACACGCCCCGGCCCGCGAGCGCGCGCAATGGCTGAGTCCGCCTTCGGCCGGGGTTCTCCGCGGCGCTCCTCCGAGCAGCTGCGGCGGCCGCCCCATTCGCTGGAGGCAGAGCGTTCCGTGCTCGGCGGGCTCATGCTCGATCAGCGGGCCTGGGATCAGATCGCGGACGCGCTCGACGCAGAAGAGTTCTATCGCGCCGATCATCGTCTGATCTTCCAAGCGATCGCGACGCTCGTCGAGCGCGACCTGCCGCCGGACGCGGTGACCGTCAGCGAAGTGCTGGCGCGGCAGGGCGAGCTCGACGCGGCGGGCGGCCTCGACTATCTCGCGCAGCTCGTCGAGGACACGCCGAGCGCCGCCAACATCCGCGCCTACGCCCGCATCGTCCGCGAGCGCGCGATGCTGCGCCAGCTGATCGAGATCGGCGGTGACATCGCGGCCAGTGCGCACGAGGAGGAGGGGCGCACGGTCGAAGAGCTCGTCGACATGGCCGAGCAGCGCGTGTTCGAGATCGCGGATCGAGGGCAGCGCAAGGGCCAGGGCTTCGTCCCGCTGAAGAGCATTCTGCCGCAGACTATCGACCGCCTCGACGTGCTGAGCCACACGGAAGGCGAGATCACCGGCGTCTCGAGCGGCTTCGGCGACATGGACAAGATGACGGCGGGGCTGCAGCGCGGCGATCTGATCATCATCGCGGGCCGCCCGTCGATGGGCAAAACGACTTTCGCGATGAACATCGCCGAGAACGCCGCGATCGGTGCGCAGGTGCCGGCGGCGATTTTCAGCATGGAGATGTCGGCGGAGCAGCTGAGCTTCAGGATGATCGGCTCGATCGGCCGTGTGAACCAGTCGCATCTGCGCACGGGACGATTGAATGACGAGGACTGGTCGCGCATCGATTCCGCCGTGTCGATGATGTCGGAGGCGCCGATCTACATCGACGACAGCGCCGGCCTGACGCCGACGGAGGTGCGGGCGAGGGCGCGCCGGCTGAAACGCGAGCACGGCCTCGGGCTCGTCGTCGTCGACTACCTTCAGCTGATGCAGGTCAGCGGGACGTCGGAGAACCGCGCGACGGAAATCTCGGAGATCTCGCGTTCGCTGAAGGCGCTCGCGAAAGAGCTGGACGTGCCGGTCATCGCGCTGTCGCAGCTGAACCGCAGCGTCGAGCAGCGGGCGGACAAGAAGCCGGTCATGTCGGATCTACGCGAAAGCGGGGCGATCGAGCAGGACGCTGACCTGATCATCTTTATCTATCGCGAAGAGGTGTACGAGCCCGACACGCCGCGAAAGGGTGTTGCCGACATCATCGTCGCCAAGCAGCGTAACGGCCCGGTCGGGGAGTTCCACCTGACCTTTCTCGGCGAGTTCACGAAGTTCGAGAACCTCGTTGCGGACGCATACGGCGACGGCGTGTTCTGAGGGGAGCCGGGCCTTCACGGGGAGCTCCCCCTGCGCCGCGCTCAGGTCATGAAGAAGCCCATCTTCACGCCGGCCAGCTGGATCACGTCGTTGTCCTGAAGCCGCCGCGCCTGCGGGCCGATGCTCGTGCCGTTCACGAGCGGGTAGCCCTCGTCGCCGCCGCTTTCGACGTGCACGACGTAGTAGCCCTCGGCGCGGCGCGTGATGGCCGCGACCTGAACGCCCGGGCGCCCGAGCGTCGTCAGCGCTTTCGTCAGCTCGAGCTCGCGGCCGGCGAACGAGCCGGACAGCACCTGCAGCTTCGCGAGCGGCAGCGCGGGCGGCGCGAGCGCCGGATCGACGCTCTGCGTGGCCGTGACCTCGCTCTGCACGGCGGCGGCCGCAGCCGCCCGGCCGGCGGGTGCCGAGGCCGCAGCGGCAGCAGGTTGCGCGTACCGGCCGGAATCGCTGGCCGCCGCGGCGTCGGCCGCGCGGGCCGCCCGGGCGACCTGCTTCTCCATGCTGCCGCTCGGCTCGATGACCATGGTCTTCTCGAACTCGTCCTCAGGGGCCGTGTCGGCCTGATCGTCCACGTAACGCAGCTGATGGTGACCGACCGTGATCACGTCACCGTGCTGCAGTGCGTGCTTCTTGATCAGCTTGCCGTTGACGTAGGTGCCGTTCGTGCTGTTCAGGTCTTCCAGGAACGAGTCGTTCAGGATGTTGATCAGCAGCGAGTGATGGCCGCTGACCGCCGCATTGTCGATGCGGATGTCGTTGTCGGGCAGGCGGCCAACGGTATAACGCTCCTTGGTCATGTTGTATTCGGCCAAGGTCTGGCCATCCAGGCTGAGAATCAAACGTGCCATGGCTGCTATCCCGGTTTATTACCCAAACAGATTTCTGAATTTGCCGACCAAGCCCGCCGTCGCGGGGAAGCTGTCGACGACGTGCACGAGCACGACCGAGACGTTGTCGCGGCCGCCGTTGTCGTTCGTCAGCTTGATCAACTGCTCGCCGATCGTGCCGACGTCGGTTTCGAACGTGCTGATCGTGAGGTGAATGTCCTCGTCCTCGACCATGTCCGGAAGCCCGTCGGAGCAGAGCAGAAAGTAGTCGCCGCGCTGTACCTCAATCTCCTGTACTTCGACATCCACCGTGGGCTCGACACCCAGCGCTCGCGTAACGTAGTTGCGGTTCGTCGACCTCTGCGCTTCCTCCGGCGAATAGAACCCGCGGTCGACGAGCTCCTGCAACAGCGAATGATCCATCGTGATCTGCTCGAACTTGTTGCCGCGCAGGCGGTAAAGCCGCGAATCGCCGACGTGCGCGATAGAGGCATGGTTGTCGTAGAAGAGGCATGCCACCAGCGTCGTCCCCATACCTTCGCACTGCGGCTGCGATTGAGCGGTCTGGTTGATTATCTTGTTGGCGCGCATGATCGCATCGCGCAACGCGATCGTCTGACGCATGTATCCGGTGCCCGGCTCCACCTCGTTGCGCTTCTCGCGCTTGCAGGCTTCGACGACGAGATCGATGACGGTCTTGACGGCGATGCCGCTTGCGACTTCGCCGGCGTTGTAGCCGCCCATGCCGTCGGCCAGCACCCACAGGCCGAGTTCCGGCTGTGCGGCGATGGCGTCCTCGTTGTGATCCCTGACCCGGCCGACATCCGTCAGCTCCACGTGTGCGAACTTGTTCTTCAGGCTCATTGTTTTGTGTTCGGCGGAGCGTCGTCTGAGGGATGGCGATGATCGGTTCGAAACGGCGTCCGGACTGGTCCAGGGGATCAAGCGATGCCGCCTGCCGCAGCGCGAGCGTCTCCCGCTGCCCGTGCAGCGGGGCGATCGGCCCGCAACTGGCGCCGCCGCGGGTCTCCGACGAGCGCCTGCTCGCCGGCGTCACCGAGCGCGCGGCGCGGACCCGGCGCCATCGGCGTCGCGGGCTCGCACGGCTCGTTTGCGGTCGCGAACATCAGTCTCGTCATGGAGTTACCCCGGGAGGGCAGTGGCCGGTCGAAAGCTGAGACAGCGTAACACCGAGCGCGAATAAGTCCGTGTGCCCTTTCACGTTTCTCCCTTCGAGCCGTTCTGGCGATGTCGGCGGCGGTATCCCCGGTACCACCCGCCCGCGCGGAGCGGTGTCGACATGCCTCGTAAGGCCGAGGTCGGTCAGCTTCGACGTGTTCGACTGCGAATCATACATAATAATCGAGGGCTTGATATCCCCGGCCACGACGCCGCGATCGCAGGCTGAGGGCGGTGCCTTCACCCCGATAGTTTCCAGCTAGTTCCAGCTAGTTCTACGTAGTTCTAGGTAGTTCTAGGTAGGGCACGGTCCGGTGACGGCTCTTCTCGGATCGCGAGACGAAGCCTTGCAAGCTGCTTCGGCCGCGAAATTCTCGTAGTTTTGTTCGTTGTTCCCGCAGGGCGGCAGTATGCCACGCGTGCATTCCGGCGCTTTGTGACGAGTGCACGATTTCGGGCGCTTCGCTATGCTGCCGCGCATGGCGAAAGCGAAGGCGATCTTCACCTGCGAGGCGTGCGGTGCCCAGCAGCCGAAATGGCAGGGGCAATGCCCCGACTGCGGCGCGTGGAACACGCTCGTCGAGGCGCGGCCGGTAGCGGAGCGCGCCCGCCGCGTGCACTACGCTGGTCAGGTCGAGCTCGCGCGGCTCGACCGGCTGGAGGTCGGCGGCGTCGAGCGGCTCGGCACGGGGCTCGGCGAGCTCGACCGTGTGCTCGGCGGCGGGCTCGTACCCGGCTCCGTCGTTCTGATCGGCGGCGATCCCGGTATCGGCAAGTCGACGCTGTTGCTGCGGGCGCTCGCGAATTTCGCCGCCGAGCACGCCACCTGCTATGTGACGGGCGAGGAGTCGCTGGATCAGATCGCGCTGCGCGCCCGCCGCATGGGAGTCGGAGCGGCTCCCGTTCAGCTGCTGGCGGAAACGTGCGTCGAGTCCATCATCGGGCAGCTCGATGCGCGGCCGCCCGCGGTGCTCGTCATCGACTCCGTGCAGACGCTGTACAGCGATTCCCTGCAGTCGGCGCCGGGGTCCGTCAGTCAGCTGCGCGAGAGCGCCGCGCAGCTCGTGCGCTTCGCGAAGACGCGCGGCGTCGCGACGCTGCTGGTCGGCCACGTGACGAAGGAGGGTACGCTGGCCGGCCCGCGCGTGCTGGAGCACATGGTCGACGCGGTGCTGTACTTCGAGAGCGACGTCGGCAGCCGCTTCCGCATCATCCGGACCGTCAAGAACCGTTTCGGCGCCGCCAACGAGCTCGGATTCTTCGTGATGGGAGAGGACGGGTTTCGGGAGGTCAGGAACCCGTCGTCGATCTTCCTCGCGCGGCGCCAGGAGGCGGTGCCGGGCAGCGTCACGCTGGTGACCCGCGAAGGGACGCGGCCGGTGCTGGTCGAAGTCCAGGCGCTGGTCGACCAGAGCCTGTCGCACAACCCGCGGCGGCTCGCGCAGGGCTTCGACGCGCAGCGCCTCGGTCTGCTGCTCGCCGTGCTGCATCGGCACTGCGGCATCGGCATCGGCGACTGCGACGTTTTCGCGAACGTCGTCGGCGGGCTGCGCGTCACCGAGACGGCGTCCGATCTGGCCGTCGTGCTGGCCGTGCTGTCGAGCTTCAGAGAACGGCCGATTCCGGAGGACCTGGCCGTGTTCGGCGAGGTCGGGTTGACCGGTGAGGTCAGGCCCGTGCCTTTCGGCGAGGAGCGGCTCGTCGAGGCGGAGAAGCACGGCTTCAAGCGGGCGCTCGTCCCGCGCCAGAACCGTCCGCGGCAGGAGAGGGCGCTCGACGTGCTCGCGGTCGAGCGCCTCGGCGAGGCGGTCGACGCACTGTTCGCGTGACGCCGCCGACGCGGGGCGTCGCTTCTAATTGTGCGCGACGCGCAGCGGGGGTGACTCCTCTTCCACGTCCGGAGCGGACACTCGCACCTGCCGGATGCCGTGCTCGGTCGTGCTCAGGATCTCGAGGGGGTACTCCTCGACGGTCAGATTCGTGCCGGGGTCGGGTATCGTCTCCAGCCGCTCGATGATCAAACCGTTCAGCGTCTTCGGCCCGTCCGTCGGCAGCTGCCAGTTCATGAGCCGGTTCAGCTGGCGGATGTTCGTGCTCGCGTCGACCACGTAGGTGTGCTCGCCTTCGCGCGTAATGCCGATATCCGAGGCCTTCGCAGCCGGATCGAGGTCGCCGACGATCTCGCGCACGATGTCTTCGGTCGTGATCAGCCCCTGCACGTCGCCGTATTCGTCGACGACGAAGGCGGAGCGACGCCTGTGCTGCTGGAAGTTCATCAGCTGCCGATTCAGCGGCGTCCCTTCGGGCACGAAATACGGCTCGCGCAGGTACTTCATGAGCCGCTCCTGATTCAGCGTGCCGCTCGCGAGCTCGCACAGGAACTGCCGCGGCCGCACGACGCCGATGATGTCGTCGATTCCGTCGCGGTACACGGGCAGGCGGTTGAAGCCGCTGTTCTGGATGACGTTCAGGTTCTCCTTCCAGTCCCGCTCGAGATCGATTCCGACGATCTCCTGACGCGGCACCATGACGTCGTCCACGGTGACGGAGTCGAGGTCGAGAATGCTGAGCAGCATTCGGCGATGGCGGCGCGGCACCATGACGCCCGCCTCGGCGACCACGGTGCGCAGCTCGTCGGCGCTCAGCGAGTGCGAGGACGCGAGCTCGGGCCGGACGCCGAGCAGGCGCAGCAGGCCGTTGGTGAACAGGTTGATCAGCCAGACGACCGGATACGCGACCTTCAGCAGCGGGTAGTAGATCATCGCGCCCGGCAGGGCGACCTTGGACGGGTGCAGCGCGGCGATCGTCTTCGGCGCCACTTCGCAGAAGATCAGCACGACGAACGTCAGCATCAGCGTCGCGACGAAGATCGCGCCTTCGCCGCCCGTTCTGAGGGCGATGACGGTCACGAGCGCCGCGGCGCCGAGGTTGACCGCGTTGTTCCCGAGCAGGATCAGGCCGATCAGGCGGTCCGGACGCTTCAGCAGTGCTTCCGCCAGTCTCGCCGCGCGCTGGCCGGAGCGGGCGCGGTGCCTCAGCCGGTAGCGGTTGAGGCTCATCAGGGCGGTTTCAGTGCTCGAGAAGAACGCGGACAGAGCGAGGAGAACGATCAAAAGGCCGAACAAAAGGCCTAGGGGAACGTCATCGTTCAAAAAAGGAGGTCCTCCGATTGGGCGCTGAGGGTAGAGTGAACGATGCCGAAACAGGGTGTCAAGGAGCCATTCACCGCCCCGGGACATCGATTTCGGCGGCCCCTTCGCCGGCGCGATTTCCGGCGGTCTCTGCCGCCGGCCGACCGCGCCGTGATAGTCTGGCCCTCCCTTTTTCGAACGGGCTTTACGGAAGACGATGTTCGACACTCTCAGCGAGCGCCTGAATTCCGCGATTCAGCGGGTCACGGGCCGAGGCCGCATTACCGAGGACAACGTCCGCGACACGGTGCGCCAGATCCGGATGGCGCTCCTCGAGGCGGACGTGGCGCTGCCGGTCGTCAAGCGCATCGTCGAGAGAGTCCGCCAGCGGGCGCTCGGCGCAGAGGTGGCGCGCAGCCTGAATCCCGGGCAGGCCTTCGTCAAGATCGTCCACGACGAGCTCGTCATCGTGCTCGGCCGCGACCAGAGCCCGCTCGAGACCAAGGGGCGGCCCGCGGTCGTGCTGCTCGTCGGCCTGCAGGGCGCCGGCAAGACCACCACGGCCGGCAAGCTGGTCAGGTATCTGTCGAAGGGATCCCCGCAGGACGCGCTGCTGGTCAGCACGGACGTCTACCGACCGGCGGCCCGCGAGCAGCTCGCGACGATAGCGGCGGAGCTCGGCGCAGGCCATTTCCGCCCCGACTCGGACGATCCGCGCAGGATCGCGGAGCAGGCGCTGGCCGAGGCGAAGCGCCGGAACTCCCGCTGGCTGATCGTCGACACCGCCGGCCGCCTGCACGTCGACCAGGCGATGATGGACGAGGTGCGCAAGATCCACGAGGTCGTGTCGCCGAGCGAGTCGCTGTTCATCGTCGACGCGATGGTCGGCCAGGACGCGGTCAGCTCCGCCAAAGCCTTCAACGACGCGCTGCCGCTGACCGGGGTGATCCTGACCAAGGCGGACGGCGATGCCCGCGGCGGCGCGGCGCTGTCGGTCCGCGAGGTGACCGGGCTGCCGATCAAGCTCGTCGGCACCGGCGAGAAGCTCGACGCCCTCGACGCCTTCGTGCCGGAGCGCTTCGCATCCCGGATCCTCGGCATGGGCGACGTCGTCGGCCTGGTCGAGCAGGTGCAGAAGCAGGTCGACCGGGAGGCGGCCGAGCGCGTCGCGGCCAAGGTCAAGAAGGGCCGGGACCTGAACCTCGAGGACTACCGCGACCAGCTGCAGCAGGTCATCGGCATGGGCGGGTTGACGTCGATGCTCGACAAGCTGCCCGGCGTGAAGCCGGAGGCCCTGCAGGCTTCGGGATTCGACGACGGCCAGCTGCGGCGCCAGATCGCGATCATCGATTCCATGACGCGGCGCGAGCGGCGCAACCCGGCGCTGATCGACGGTTCCCGCAAGCGCCGCATCGCGGGCGGCTCCGGGCTCAGCATCCAGGAAGTGAACCGGCTTCTGAAGCAGCACAAGCAGCTGACGAAAACGATGAAGCGGGTGGCCAAAGGCGGAATGGCGGGCATGGAGCGGGCGCTCGGCGGCGCGCTGCGCGGCCGGGGAGGCTTCCGGCCGGGGCGCTGAGGCGGTGCCGGTCGGCCGGCGCCGTCATGGCGGGCCGGCCGCGAGTCGGCCGCTGCGGGGCGGTGAAAGCGGGCTCGAGCGCGCTTCGGACCGCCGGATCGTTACATTTTCGCCGCAAACACAGTAAAATTCCGCGCCTTGAGCGAGCGGTCCCGGCGGCCGCTTTTAATTTTCCGGTCCGCCCGATTCCGAGGGAGCCGATCTCCCGCGGGCCGGGCTGTCGTCGTATTAAAGCTGTTGGGCCGAAAGCCCGGGATAGAGAACACTATGGTCAGGATACGTCTGTCGCGCGGCGGAGCGACGAAGCGCCCCTTCTATCACATCGTCGTGACGGACCGCCGCAATCGTCGCGACGGCCGCTACATCGAGCGGCTCGGCTTCTTCAATCCGATCGCGTCCGGCGCGGAGCCCGAGCTTCAGCTCGACCTCGAGCGCACGGACTACTGGCTGTCGCAGGGCGCGCAGGCCTCCGAGCGCGTGTCGAAGCTGATCAAGAAGCACCGCAGCTCGGCCGCCGCTTAGCGGCAGCGGGTCGCGCTGCCGCGCCGTGAGCACGAGCGGCACCGGCAGGCGCGTCCGGCTCGGCCGGATCACAGGCCTCTACGGCGTCAAGGGCTGGGTCAAGGTTCACTCCTACACCGAGCCGCGCGAGAACATCGTCGAATATGCGACATGGGTACTCGAGCATGAGGGGCAGGAGCGGCGGGTCGAGGTCGAGGCCGGGCGCCGGCAGGGCAGGACCGTCGTCGCGAAGCTCCGCGGGCTCGACGACCGCGACGAGGCCCGGGCGTGGCTCGGCGCGGACATCGCCGTCGACCGCGACGCGCTGCCGCCGTGCGAGCCGGGCGAGTATTACTGGGTCGACCTCGAAGGGCTCGAGGTGCGCAACACGCGGGGCGAGGTGCTCGGCGAGGTGGACCATCTGATGGCGACCGGCGCGAACGACGTGATCGTGCTGCGCGGCCCGGAGGAACGGATGGTGCCGTTCGTGCAGGGCGACGTGGTCGTCGAGGTCGACCTCGAGCGCGGCGTCATCGTCGTCGACTGGGAGTCGAGCTTCTGGGATCGGTGAGGTGTACAGGGTTGGCATCGTTTCGCTGTTTCCCGAGCTGGTCGAGCCGGTCGCGCGCCACGGCGTCGTCGGCCGCGCGCGCGAGCGCGGGCTTCTCGAGATCGAGCACGTGTCGCCGCGGGACTTCACGAGCGATCGCCACCGGACCGTCGACGACCGGCCTTACGGCGGCGGTCCGGGCATGGTGCTCAAGTACGAGCCGATGCGGGATGCGATTGAGGCGCTGCGGGCGCGGATGCCGGAGGGCAGCGCGGAGCTCGTCATGAGCGCGCAGGGAAGAATTTTCGACCAGGCCTGGGCCGTCGAGCTCGCGTCGGCGCCCGGTCTGCTGCTCGTCGCGGGCCGCTACGAGGGCATCGACGAGCGCATCGTGGAGAACGTCGTTCGCGCCGAGCTGTCGCTCGGCGATTACGTGCTGAGCGGCGGAGAGCTCGCCGCGGCCGTCGTCGTCGACGCGGTGGCGCGGCTGTTGCCGGGCGTGCTGGGTCACGAGGACTCGCCGCTCGAGGACTCTTACATGGCGGGGCTCCTCGACTGTCCGCAGTACACGCGTCCGGAGGTCGTAGACGGGCTCGCCGTGCCGCAGGTGCTGCTCGGCGGCGACCACGGCGCCGTGCGACGCTGGCGCCTGAAGCAGGCGCTCGGGCGCACGTGGCTTCGGCGGCCGCAGCTGCTGAGCGCGCGGGGGCTGAGCCGTGAAGAGGCGGAGCTGCTCGAGGAGTTCAAGGCCGAGCTGGCGGAGTCCGGCTCGGGCGGCGGCGTGGCATAGTATTGGGTTGGTTTTCGTCCCGTCGGCCGCGGCTGCGGCGCGGCGTCCCCGGGCAGCCCCGGAGGGCCGCCGGGTTGCGGCGCGTCACGATCGGATCGCTACTTGAGAGGGTCTAGCAATGTCCAGGGTCATAGACGAAATAGAGCAGGAACAGCTGAAGCAGGACGTCCCGTCCTTCGCGCCCGGCGACACCGTCGTCGTGCAGGTGCGGGTCAAGGAAGGCGACCGGGAGCGTTTGCAGGCCTACGAGGGCGTCGTGATCGCGAAGCGAAATCGCGGTCTGAACTCCTCGTTCACGGTGCGCAAGGTTTCCCACGGCGAAGGCGTCGAACGGGTCTTCCAGACCCACAGCCCGACCGTCGCGGAGATCAAGGTCAAGCGCCGCGGCGACGTGCGGCGGGCGAAGCTGTACTACCTGCGCGAGCGCAGCGGTAAGTCGGCCCGCATCAAGGAAAAGGTCTAAGCGCCCCGGGTCCTCTTCGTCCGGCCGGCACGGCGCGCCGCTCGCCTGCAGGATTCGAGGTCGTGATGCTCTTCGTGAGACGTTTGGCGAGGCGGACGGCGGCGTGCGCCGCTGCCGCCGGCATCGCCGCCGCAGCCGCAGGCTGCAGCAGCCTGATCGGGTCGGTGGCGTCCGACACGCTGTCCGCGGCCATCCTCAATCAGGACGACCCGGAGCTGATCGATGCCGGGGCACCCGCCTATCTGTTGCTGGTCGACGGCCTGATCAGCCAGAACCCGCAGGACCAGGCGCTGCTCGCCGCCGGCGCGCAGCTGTTCGCGCTGTACGGCTCGCGGTTCGCGGACGACGGCGAGCGAACCGTCGCGCTGACGTCGAAGGCGCGCCGGTACGGGACGCGCGCCATGTGCGCCGACTACGAGTGGGCCTGCCGATGGGACGGGTCCGACTACACGGGTTATGTCGAACAGCTGAACCGCGTCACAGGACGGGACATCGATGTCCTGTACGCTTTCGCGGTCAGCTGGCTGGCTCACCTCGACGCCACCAGCGAAGACTGGTCCGCCGTCGCGGAGCTTCCCTGGGTGGAAGCGTCGCTGCGGCGCGTGTTGGAGCTCGACGAGACTTACGAGCAGGGCGCGGTGCACGGATATCTAGGCATACTGAACTCTTTGCGGCCGCCCGCTCTCGGCGGCCAGCCCGACCTCGCCCGAACGCACTTCGAGCGCGCGATCGAGTTATCGGAAGGTCGCGACCTTTCGATCAAGGTAGAATACGCGCGGCGCTATGCACGCCTGATGTTCGACCAGGAGCTGCACGATCGGCTGCTCGAGGACGTGTTGGCGGCGCCGGTCGAATCTCCGGGCATGACGTTGTTCAACGTATTGGCCAAGCAGGACGCCGAAAGGTTGCTCGCGTCGTCGGAGGACTATTTCTAATGCACGCATCGCAAGGTCCGCGTTCCGGATGGCGGGCCGGCCGCGCTGCCGCCGCCGTGCTCGCCGCTGTCTTCGCGCTGGCGTCGGCTTTGCCCGCCGTCTCGGCCGAGCTGAAAGTGGCGTCCATCGCACCGGACGGCTCGCACTGGATGCAGCAGATGCGCTCCGGTGCCGAGCAGATCCGCGAGCGCACCGACGGCAGAGTGCGCATCAAGTTCTACCCGGGCGGCGTCATGGGCAACGATGCCCAGGTGTTGCGCAAGATCAGGATCGGTCAGCTGCAGGGCGGCGCGTTCACGGCGGGCGGGCTCGCGGAGCGCTACGGCGCGCTGAACCTGTACGGCATGCCGCTGTTGTTCCGCTCGCTCGACGAGGTCGACTACATCCGCGAGCGAATGGATCCGGAGCTGCAGCGCGGCCTCGAGGAGGCCGGCTTCGTCAGCTTCGGCTTCATCGAGGGCGGCTTCGCCCGGCTGATGGCGAACGAGCCGATCCGCAGCGTCGACGACATGCGCCGGCGCAAAGTCTGGGTGCCGGAAGGGGACGCGATCAGCTTCGCCGCGATGGAATCGCTGGGTCTGTCGCCGGTCGTGCTGCCGGTGACGGACGTGCTGACGGGGCTGCAGACGGGCCTGCTCGACATCGTCGCCGCATCGCCCGTCGCGGCGCTCGTGATGCAGTGGCACACGAAAGTGCGCTATCTGACCGACGTGCCGGTGTCCTATTCCATGGGCGTATTCGCGCTCGATCGCAGGGCTTTCTCCCGGCTCGACGCCGGCGACCAGGCGACCGTGGCGGAAGTCATGGGCGACGTCGTTCAGGGCCTCGACGCCGCTTCGCGGGAGGACAACCGCAAGGCGCGCAACGTGCTCGAGACTGCCGGCATATCGGTCGTCAAAGTGGATACGTCGCGTCTCGACGAGCTGCGCTCGACGATCGAGGACATCTATCCGACGCTGAAAAGGCGCCCGGACGTGAACGGCGAGATGCTCGATACGCTGCTGTCGTTGCTGGCCGAGTATCGAACGACGGTGCGGACGGCGAGCGGAGAGTAGGGCTGGACGGCACGGCCCGCGAGTCTCGGCGCGAGCGGATCGACAGGTTCGGCCGGCGCATCGAGGATGCGCTTCTCGCCGCGCTCCTGGCCGCTCTGATTCTGCTTGCTTCCGCACAGATCGTGCTGCGTAACGTGTTTTCGATCGGCCTCGTCTGGGCCGACGGTCTGGTCAGGCTCGGTATTCTGTGGCTCGCGCTGCTCGGCGCGGTCGCGGCGAGCCGCGACCGCAGGCATATCGCCATCGACGTCCTGAGCCGCATGCTGCCGCCGCGCGCGCAGGCGGTCGTCTCGGTCGTCAGAAATCTGTTCACGGCCGCCGTGTGCGCGCTGCTCGCGTGGTATTCGTGGATCTTCGTGCGCGATTCGCGCGAGTTCGGCGACACGCTGCTCGACGGCTGGCCCGCCTGGTGGTTCCAGCTCGTGATGCCGGTCGCGTTCGCGCTGATCGCATACCGCTTCGCCGCGCGCATCGTTCACACGCTCAGAACGGGCGACGCGACGTGATCGCGACGGGCGCCGTGCTGCTCGTGCTCGCGCTGCTCGGCGCGCCGCTGTTCGCCGTCATCGCGGCGAGCGCGATGCTCGGTTTCTGGCGGGAGGAGATCGACCTGTCGGTGATCGGGATCGAGTTCTTCGGGCTGTCCGAGACGCCGGTGCTCGTCGCCATTCCGCTGTTCACGTTCGCCGGGTTCCTGTTGAGCGAGGGTCAGGCGCCGCGACGCCTGGTCCGGCTGTCACAGGCGCTGCTCGGCTGGCTGCCCGGCGGGCTGGCGATGATCTCGCTCGCCGCCTGCGCGCTGTTCACGGCATTCACGGGCGCTTCGGGCGTCACGATCATCGCGCTCGGCGCGCTGCTCTTTCCGGCGCTCGCCGAGGCCGGCTACGATCGCCGCTTCAATCTCGGCCTGATCACGACGTCGGGCAGCCTCGGGCTGCTGTTCGCGCCGTCGCTGCCGCTGATCCTGTACGGCGTCGTCGCGGAAGCTTCCATCGACGACCTGTTCCTGGCCGGGCTGTTGCCGGGGCTGTTGATGCTGGTGCTGCTGAGCCTGTACAGCTGGTGGCGCAACCGGCACATGCGGCCCGCGCCCTCGGGCTCGGGCGCTCCGGGCGCGGAGCTGCTCGCCGCGGTGCGCGACGCGAAGTGGGATCTGCCGCTGCCGGTCGTCGTGCTCGGCGGCATCTACGGCGGCTTCTTCGCGGTTTCGGAAGCCGCCGCGGCGACCGCGCTGTACGTGGCCGTGGTCGAGCTGGTGATCCTGCGCGAGGTCCGGTGGCGGGAGATGCCGCGGATAGTGCGCGAATCGATGGTGCTGGTCGGCGCGATTCTGATGATCCTCGGCATGTCTCTCGCGTCGACGAACTACATGATCGACATCGGCGTGCCGCAGCGGCTGTTCGGCCTGATCGGCGACTACGTGCAGGGTCCGCAGACCTTCCTGCTGGCCCTGCTCGTGTTCCTGCTCGTGCTCGGCGCCTTTCTCGACATCTTCTCGGCCACCGTGCTCGTCGTGCCGCTGATACTGCCCGTGGCGCTCGAGTACGGCATCGACCCGATCCATCTCGGCATCGTGTTTCTGGCGGCGATGGAGCTCGGGTACCTGACGCCGCCGGTGGGGCTCAACCTGTTCATCTCGAGCCACCGCTTCGACAAGGACATCACCGAGGTGTACTTGGCCACGGTGCCTTTCCTTTTGGTATTGTTGGTATCTGTCGTGATCATCACTTACTGGCCCGCTTTGTCCCTTTTTCTGCTGGAATAGTGTGCGGGACTGAGCTCCGCCGGACCGCTTCTGCCGGAACGGCCCGGATCCGATTCACATTGGCCCGACGCCGCTCCGCAGAAGCGGGCGGGGCAGCGGGGCCGAGGCCCGATCAGCTATGAGTGAACGTTTCTTCCTGGGGCGCGTCCTCGGTACCGTCTGGGCGGCCGTCGACGGCTTTCGCAAGATTCTGCACCTGCTGCTGCTGCTTACAGTGTTACTGGTGCTGCTCGCCGCGCTCGCGGTCGAGCCTCCGCGCGTGCCCGGCGCCGCGGCGCTGATTCTGGCGCCGCAGGGCGTGCTCGTCGACCAGCTTTCCGGCGACCCGTTCGAGCGTGCCATCGCGCGGGCGCGCGGGCTCGAGATGCAGGAGACGCTGCTGAAGGATCTGGTCGACGCGATTCGCGCCGCCAGGGACGACGACCGGATCAAGACGCTCGTGCTGCAGCTCGACGGGCTGACGGACGCGGGCCTCAGCAAGCTGCAGGAGCTGGCCGAGGAGCTGCGCGAGTTCAAGGCCAGCGGCAAACCGGTCATCGCGATCGGCGACGGCTACGACCGCGACCAGTACTACCTGGCGGCGCAGGCCGACGAGGTCTACATGCACCCGATGGGCTGGGTGCTGATCGACGGCTACAGCCGCTTTCTGCCGTACTACAAGTCCGCGCTCGACAAGCTCTACGTCGACTACAGCGTCTGGACGGTCGGCGAGTACAAGTCGTTCGTCGAGCCGATCACCCGCGACTCGATGTCCGAGGAGGACAGGGAGGCGAGCCTCGCGTACCTGACGGCACTGTGGTCGAGCTACCAGGCGGACGTCGCCGGCGCGCGCGACCTGCAGAGCGGCGCGCTGCAGCGCTATGCCGACGAGTCGGCGCGCCTGCTGCGCCAGTCGGGCGGCGATACCGGCCGGCTCGCGGTCGACTACGGGCTGGTCGACGAGCTGCTGCACCGCGACGCGATGCGCGACAGGATCCGCGAGGCCGTCGGCGCGCAGGAGTCGAAGAGCGAGGAGTTCCCCGCCGTCACGCACGAGCTGTATCTGCAGTCGATCCGCGGAGACGTGCCGCCGCCCGGGCGCGGCCGCAGCAAGGTCGCGGTCGTCGTGCTTTCGGGCATGATCCTCGACGGCCGGCAGCCGCCCGGCACGGTCGGCGGCGATTCGGCGGCACAGATGATCCGTGACGCGAACGAGGACGATGCGGTCGACGCGCTGGTGCTGCGCGTCGACAGCCCCGGCGGCAGCGCGTTCGCCTCAGAGGTGATTCTGCGGGAAATCCAGCTGTTCCAGCAGAGCGGCCGTCCCGTGACCGTGTCGATGGGCAGCGTCGCCGCTTCCGGCGGCTACTGGATCTCGATGTCCGCGGACGAGATCTGGGCCAGCCCGACCACGCTGACCGGCTCGATCGGTGTCGGCGCGACGATACCGACCTTCCAGCGCACGCTCGAGCAGCTCGGCGTCACGGTCGACGGCGTCGGCACGACGGAGCTCGACGGGCAGATGGACCTGACTCGCGACCTCGGCGAAGAGGTCGAGGCGCTGATCGGGCAGACCGTGCAGGCGACGTACGATCAGTTCGTCGGCAAGGTCGCGATGCACCGGGAGCGCGACGTCGAGGACATCGACGTCGTCGCGCGGGGCAGGGTGTGGACCGGCCGTGCCGCGCAGCAGCACGGGCTCGTCGATCAGCTCGGGGATCTCGACGATGCGATCGCGTCCGCCGCGCAGCTCGCGGGTCTCGAGGAGGGCGCTTACCGCGTCGAGTTCGTCGAGCCGCAGCTGACCTTCGCCGAGCGCTTCGCGCTGGAGCTCGTGCACGCGTCGGCGCCGGTGGTCGGCGCCGTCGGCACGGCATTCACCTGGCCCCGGCCGCTGTCGGAGCTGCTCGCGTCGGCGAAAGAGCCGCTCGAGTTCCTCGCGACGCTGAACGATCCACGCAACCTGTACGCCTACTGCTTCTGCGACGTGCGGTGACGGCCTGACGGAGCCCGTGTGCGTGGCGAGCAGTCCCGAGCAGTCCGAGGGCCTTCGCATCGACCGGTGGCTGTGGTGCGCGAGGTTTTTCAAGACCCGCAGCCTCGCCGCGGACGCGGTCAAGGGCGGGCACGTGCGCGTCAACGGCCAGCGCGCCAAGCCCGCGCGCGAAGTGCGGATCGGCGACACGCTGGTGGTCGACCGGGACGACGTCGAGTACGAAGTCGCCGTGACCGGCATCCCCGCGAGACGCGGCCCGGCGGTCGAGGCCCGGCAGTGCTACGTCGAGAGCGAAGCATCGGTCGAGCGGCGGCAAAAGGCGGCGGAGCAGCGCGCCATCGCGCGCGAGGCGCTGCGGCCGCCGACGCCGGGGCGGCCGGACAAGCGCACGCGGCGTCTGATCCGATCGAAGCGGCAGTGACGCCGCCGTCTATCTGGGCGGGTGCTCGATGAAGACCGGCTGCGGGTTCTTCGGGTAGTCGTAATAGGCCAGTTGTTTCCCGGCCGAAGCAACGTCGCGCCAGCTGCCCGCATCCACGTCGATCGCGACCACGCCGCCCGTCGGCAGATTGTCGAGCGCGAGCTCCGGCAGCAGCCGGTTCGCAAGCTCCGTCAGGCCGGGATTGTGCCCGACGACGAGGACATCCTCGAAGCGTTCGTCCTGGGCCGCAACGACGGCCAGAATCTCGTCCGGCGCGGCGAGATACAGCGCGCGCTCGACCTGCAGGAACTCTTCCGGATAGCCCAGCATTCGCGCGACGATGCGCGCCGTGGTCCTCGCGCGAACCGCGTGACTCGTAAGGATCAGCGACGGCCGCGCCCGGTGCGCCTTGAGCCGCAGGCCCATCGCCGGCGCATCCCGCTCGCCGCGGCTCGACAGCGGCCGCTCGCGATCGGACAGGCTCGTGTCCCGCCAGCTCGACTTCGCGTGCCGCAGCAGAGTCAGGCGCCGCATGTTCGCAGCGGGCAGGCGAAGCGCTGCCGGCCCGGGAGACGATCTACAGCAGGCCGGCCTCGAGCCGGGCCGCTTCCGACATCATCGACTGACTCCACGGCGGGTCGAATACGAGCTCGACCTCGGCCCGCTCGACCGTCGGGATGATCTCGATCTTGTCGCGGACGTCGGCGGCGAGAATGTCGCCCATGCCGCAGCCCGGCGCGGTCAGCGTCATCTTGATGTGAACGACGCGGCCGCCCTGGCCGGTACGCTCGATCCTGCATTCGTAGATCAGCCCGAGGTCGACGATGTTGATCGGAATCTCGGGATCGTAGCACGTGCTCATCTGCTGCCAAACGACGGCCTCGATGTCGCTCTCGGTCGCGTCCTCCGGCACGTCGGGCGGCCGCAACGGCTCCTTGCCGATCGCGTCGGCGTCGGTGCCGGCGATCCGGAACAGGTTGCCTTCGATGTACACGGTGAAGCTGCCGCCGAGCGCCTGCGTCAGGAAGCCGTAGCTTCCTGCGGGCAGCGTGACCTGCTCGCCGACCGGGATCAGCACGGCTTCGCAGTCGCGGGTGAAGGTGACGGGCTCGTTCTGCGCGAAATACATGGTATGCGGATGCCTCTCTACTCGGTCGACACGCGGTCCTCGCCGCCGGCGAGCGCGGTACGCAGCGCATGCCACGCGAGGCTGGCGCACTTGACGCGGGTCGGATACTCGCGCACGCCGGCGAGCGCCGCGAGCTTGTCGAGGTCCTCGCTCGGCGCGCCGCTGCCGGTCAGCATGTCGTGAACGCTGTCATAGAGCCGCATCGACTCGTCGACGGATGCGCCGCGGACGCGCTCCGTCATCAGCGACGACGACGCGACGGATATCGCGCAGCCGGTTCCCTTGAAGCGGACGTCCGCGATTCGGTCGCCGTCGAGCTTGACGTACAGCGTCATCTTGTCGCCGCAGAGCGGATTCACGCCTTCGACGACCCGGTCCGCGTCCTCGATCTCGCCGAAGTTGCGCGGATCGCGGTTGTGATCGAGGATCACTTCCCTGTAAAGATCGTTCAGCTCGTTCACGCGAAAATCTCCAGGGCCTTGCGCAGGCCCGCCGCGAGGCGATCGACATCCTCGCGGCTGTTGTACAACGCGAAAGAGGCGCGCGCCGTGGCCGGAACGCCGAACCGCTCCATGACCGGCATCGCGCAGTGGTGGCCGGTGCGGATCGCGACGCCTTCACGGTCGACGATCGTGCCGAGATCGTGCGCGTGGATGCTGCCGAGCACGAACGACAGCACTCCCGCCTTGTGCCTCGCCGTCCCTATGATCCTGGCACCGTCGAGCTCGAGCAGCCGCTCGCTGGCGTAGTCGAGCAAAGCCCGCTCGTGCTCTGTGACCGCGTCGAAATCGATGCCGCCGAGGTAATCGACGGCCGCGCCGAGCGCGACCGCGCCGGTGACGTTCGGTGTGCCGGCCTCGAACTTGTAAGGCAGCGAGTTCCAGACGCTCCTGTCGAAGCTGACCGTCAGGATCATCTCGCCGCCGCCCTGATAAGGCGGCATCCGGTCGAGCAGGGTCTCTCTGCCGTACAGGACGCCGATGCCGGTCGGCGCGTACATCTTGTGCCCGGAAAACGCGTAGAAGTCGCAGTCGAGGGCGCGGACGTCGACGCGCATGTGCGGCATCGCCTGGGCGCCGTCGACCAGCACGACGGCGCCGGCGGCGTGAGCCTTGTCGATCAGCTCACGCAGCGGGTTGATCGTGCCGAGGGCGTTCGACACGTGCCCGACGGCGACGATCCTGGTGCGCTCCGTCAGCAGGCGCTCGAACGCGTCGACGTCGAGCTCCCCGCGTTCGGTGATCGGGGCGGGCACGAGCCGTGCGCCCGTGCGCTCGCAGACGAGCTGCCACGGCACGATGTTCGAGTGGTGCTCCATCTCCGTGACGAGCACCTCGTCGCCGGCGCCGAGCAGGCTGCCCCCTAGGCTCGACGCGACCAGATTGATCGATTCTGTCGTGCCGCGCGTGTACACGATCTCGGTGCCGCTTGCGGCGTTGATGTAGGCACGGATCCTTTCGCGGGCGCCTTCGTATGCGTCGGTCGCGCGGGAGCTCAGCTCGTGCACGCCGCGGTGGACGTTCGCGTGGTTCATCTTCTGCTGGCGCAGCATCGCATCGAGCACGGGCACCGGGCACTGCGACGATGCCGCGTTATCGAGATACGCGAGCGGCTTGCCGCGCACTTGCTGGTGAAGCCCCGGGAAATCGGCGCGCAGCGACGCGATGTCCGTGATGGGCGCGCCGCGCCGCGGCGCCGGTGCGCTCGCACTCATCGCAGTCCCTCCCATTCGCGCTGATCCGGCAGATACCCGGCCACCTTGGTCGTCGCGCGCTCGCGCAGCCCGTCCGGCTGCAGCCGCCGCAGGATGCTGTTGGCGAAAGCGAACGTCAGCAGTCCTCTGGCGGCGTCCGCGTCTATGCCGCGCGAGCGCAGGTAGAACAGGTGCTCCGGATCGAGCTCGCCGATCGTCGCGCCGTGACTGCACTTGACGTCGTCCGCGTAGATTTCGAGCTCCGGCTTCGTGTCGATCTCGGCTTTGTCCGACAGCAGCAGGTTGTCGCTGCTCTGCCGCGCGTCGACCTTCTGCGCGTCCTGGTAGACGACGACCTTGCCGTTGAAGATGCCGCGGCCGTTGCCGTCCGCGATACCGCGGAACGCTTCACTGCTGGTCGTCCGGGGCGCGGCGTGGGCCATCAGGACGTGGTTGTCGATGTGCTGGCCTTCCGACGCGTGGAACAGCCCGAAAAGGTCTGCCGACGCGCCGGGCTCCGCGAGCCGCACGAGCACGTCGTTGCGCGTCAGCCGGCCGCCCATGTCGACGTAACCGACCTCGAGCGCGGCGTCCCTGGAGAGCTCTGCGCTCAGCAGCGAAGTATGGATCAGCTGCGGCGAGTGCTCCTGGAGCCGGTGCAGAGACAGCCGCGAACCCTCCGCCTGCGCGATCTGCGTGACGACGTTGAGCCAGCTCGCCGAAGGCGCCGAGTCGACGTAATGCACGACGACCTCGAGCGCGGCATCGGCGCCGAGCTCGATAGCGATGCGCGGCTGCTGCGCAAAGCCGGAGGCGCCGCTGCCGATGAAGACGATGTCGAGCGGCTCGCGCACCGCGACGCCGGCGTCGATTCGGATCGACAGCCCTTCCCGGGCGAACGCCGTATTCAGCGCCGCGAGCGGGTGCCCGACCAGCCCCGCGCGGTGCTCGGCGATGCGGTCGAACCTCTGCCAATCCTCGGCGAGGCTCGAAACGTCGATTCCGGGCCCGGTCCCGAGCCGCGACAGGCGCGCGTCGAGACGCCCGTCCAGAAAAACGGCCCGCGCGCCGCCCGAGGAGGGCAGCGTGTCGAGCAGCGCCTTTGCGGCACCGCGCGCGGCGTCGCCGGTCGCGGCGGGGGAGAAGTCGAACTCGGCGTCGGCGACGGGTTTCAAGTCCGTGTAGTGC
>JAFGNC010000029.1 GCA_016927175.1 Gammaproteobacteria bacterium
AGCGTATCGGGTGTCCAAAACCGGATTACGTTCAGGTTTTCACGCTGAACTGCGCCACGCGGGCGCTTCCTCGGCCAGATTGCGCTCGAGGACGCACGCTCCCCTGCACTAACGCTGCTCGATTCCGCTTGCCAATTTCGATCCCTTCTATGTCGTGGTAGGAGTGGACCCCGATAGTCCGCTCTATCTGTAGAGCGGAACGGTTCCGTTTGATCAACAAGACTTCCCCTGGTATTATGCTGTACAAAGACACACCCGTTCTGTGACCCGAGATCGAGTGCGCATCGACGCCCACCGGCGCGAGCGGCAACCGTGCTGTTCCCGCGATCGAAAGCGCGAATCGGACCGGCGGGGTAGAGCACGGTACGCGCCTCTGCTACAGATCCGGCGCGGATACTGAGATTCAGACTCATTCCAATGTTTCAGCGGGAAACAGTGGACGGCGAAGGCACACAGGCGAAGGCATACAGGCGAAGGCATACAGAAGAACATTCGCGGGAGCAGCCGAGCTCGATCGAACATTCGATAAGCCCGGGGCGTGCCCGAAGCTGCCTTCGCAGCCGCCCGCTTGACCGCGAAGCCACTCCGCCCGCTACAATCCGACCATGAAAAGAAGAGCCTTCCTGGCGGCATGCGCTGCCGCCGGAGTCGCGTCCGCGACGAACCCCGCCATAGCCCAGCAGCCGGCGGCCCGCCGCGGCAGAATCAAGCAGGGCCTGTGGCGGACGAACTTCGGCGAGAGCCCGTCCCTGTCGTTCGACGACATGTGCCGCGAGGCGGCCCGGCTCGGTCTCCACGGTTTCGATCTGATCCCGCCGGAGGACTGGCCGACGCTGCGCCGTCACGGTCTCGAGCCGCTGCTGGCGGGGGCGGGGCCGGTGACGTTCGAGAACGGCATCATTCACCCCGAGACGCACGACCAGTTCGAAGCGGAGCTGCGGCCGTGGATCGACCAGTGCTCCGATGAAGGCGTCAGGACGATCATCACGATCGGCGGTCAGCGCCGCGGCATGTCCTACGAGGAGGGTGCCGACAACGCGGTCGCGTTCCTGAACCGGATCAAGGGTCAGCTCGAGGACCGGAACGTCACGATCGCGATCGAGAACATGAACAATCGGCTGACGGACCCGCGCTTCGGCCGAGAGGATCAGATCTTCGGCCACTGGGACTGGGGCGTCGGCGTCTGCGAGCGCGTGAACTCGCCGAACGTCAAGCTCGTCTGCGACATCTATCACCTGCAGATCATGGACGGCGATCTCGCGCGTCGCATCCGCGACACCAGCCGCTGGATCGCGCACTTCCACGTCGCGGGAGTGCCGACCCGCAACGAGATCGATTACACGCAGGAGATCAACTACCGCTATATCGCCGAGGTCATCGCAGATCTCGAAGATTACGACGGTTACGTCAGCCACGAATGGCGTCCGGCGCCGGGCCGCGATCCGCTGCGCAGCATCGCGGAAGCCGTCGCGATCATGGACGTCTGAGCGGTATCCGTTCGGCGATCGGCGAAGGTTCAGCCAATTCCGGGCCGTTACCGGTCCACGATTCAACCTTGGGAGTGAAGACCTGATGAGCAAGCTCACGCGTGCGCGAGGCGCGAAATCCAGGCGGGTCGCAGGATTGTGCGTCGGCGCGGCCGCGGCTGTCGGGGCGATGCAGGCCGTCGCGGCGCCGCGGCCGGCCGAGATCCCGGACGGCTACATTTCCGGCGTCGTCGAAAGCGGCCAGGGACCGGAGGCCGGCGTCTGGGTCATCGCCGAGACGACGGAGCTGAAGACGCCGTTCGTCAAGATCGTCGTGACGGACGACGAGGGCCGCTTCGTGCTGCCGGAGATGCCGGAGGCGACGTACGACGTGTGGGTGCGCGGTTACGGGCTCGCCGATTCGGCGCCCGTCGAGGGCCGGCCGGGCGACCACGAGCTGGAGCTCGATGCGGTCGTCGCGGAGTCGCCGCAGCAGGCGGCGCAGGTGTACCCCGGCAACTACTGGCTGTCGCTGCTCGAGCCGCCGGCGCCCGACCAGTTTCCGGGCACCGGCCCGCGAGGCAACGGCATCTCCGAGCAGATGCAGAGCCAGAAACAGTGGCTTTACAACCTGAAGAGCGCATGCAACTTCTGCCACCAGCTCGGCAACGAGATCACTCGCACGCTCGATCACATGGATCACCTCGGGCACGAGTCGCCCGAAGCGGCGTGGATCTACCGCACGCAGCTCGGCGTGCGCGGCGGCTCGATGGCCGGCGCGTTCGCGACCTTCGGCGCGCAGAACGCATCGCGCGTCTTCGCTGACTGGACGAACCGCGTCGCCGCCGGCGAGGTGCCGCCGGCTCCGCCGCGGCCGACGGGCGTCGAGCGCAACGTCGTCGTGACGCTGTGGGACTGGGGCGTCGAGCAGTCGTTCATGCACGATGAGATCGCGACCGACAAGAACGACCCGACGGTCAACGCCTGGGGTCCGATCTATGCCGTGTCGTCCGGACACGGCAAGCTGACGGTTCTGGATCCGGTAGAGAACGACACGTACGAGCTCGTCATCCCGACGCGCGAGGATCCGCGTGAGGTGTCGTCGCGCTTCCCGCCGCCCGGCATGCCGTCGAACTTCTGGGGCAACGAGCACCTGTGGGGGCCGGAGCATCCGTCCGATCCGCACAACCCGATGCTCGACCGTAAAGGCCGCGTCTGGATGACGTCGAAGATCCGGGACGAGCAGCCGGCCTGGTGCGGGCGGGGCTCGGACAACAAGTTCGCGCAGTACTATCCGCTCAGTTTCAGCAACCGGCAGGCGTCGTACTACGACCCCGCGACGGGAGAGTTCCGCCTGATCGATACGTGCTTCGCGACGCATCACCTGCAGTTCGACAACGACCCCGACCAGACCGTTTACTTCAACGAGCTGCTCGGGCCTATCGTCGGCTGGATCAACACGCGCGAGTACGACAAGACCGGCGACGAACAGGCCGCTCAGGGCTGGTGCCCGCAGGTCGTCGACACGAACGGTGACGGCCGCATCACGAAGCCGTGGAACGCGCCTGACGGGGAGTTCGACCCGTCGCGCGACACCGAGGTGCGCTACAACCTGTACTCCGTGATACCGAGTCCCGTGGACGGCTCGGTGTGGGGCGCGTCGGAACAGTTCCCGGGCTACATCGTCCGCGTCGACCGCGGCGACAATCCGCCGGAGACGTGCATCACGGAGGTTTACAAGGTGCCCGAGGAGGGCTTCGATCCCCGTGGTATCGACATCGACTCGAACGGCGTCGTGTGGACCGCGCTCGCGGGCAGCAGCCACCTTGCACGCTTCGACCGGGCGCAATGCGACGTGCTGAACGGGCCGGAGACGCTCGACGGCACGCACTGCGAGGCGGGCTGGACGCTGTACGAGACGGATGGCCCGAACTTCGCCGGCACGGACGTCCCGGCCGATTTCCACTACTACAACTGGGTGGATCAGCACGACGTGTCGGGGCTCGGCGCCGATACGCCGTTCGCGACGGGCTCGAATTCGGACGCGCTGCTCGCGCTCGATCCAGAGTCGGGTGACTGGCTGACGTTCCGTGTGCCGTATCCGCTCGGGTTCTACCACCGCGGCCTCGACGGACGCATCGACGACCCCGAGGCCGGCTGGAAGGGGCGGGCGCTGTACGCGAACTACGGCACGCACCTCGTGTGGCACATCGAGGGCGGCAAAGGGACGAAGGGCAAGCTCGCGCGGTTCCAGATCCGGCCGGATCCGCTGGCGCACTGAGTGCCCAAGTGCCGGGCCTGACGCCGGCGCGTCGGGCCCGGCCGGCCGGAGGAAGGCCCGGCGCGGCGGCGCGCGGGCGCTCAGCGCGCGCGCTCGTCGCCGGTGATCAGCCGCGCGCCCTGCGCGTAGGTCAGGTACTGCCAGAGCCAGTTCAGCGTCACCAGCAGCGGGCTGCGGACGCCGACCAGAAAATAAATGTGCGAGATGCCCCAGACCCACCAGGCGAGCCAGCCCTTCAGGTGCAGGCGCGGGAACTCGATCACGGCGGCCCGCCGCCCGATCGTGGCGAGGTTGCCGGCGTGGCGATACCGAAAGGGCGGGGGCGTTGCAGCGCCGTCCGCGATCCGGTCCAGAATCGCTCGCGCGACGTAGCGGCCCTCCTGTTTCGCCGCCGGCGCGATGCCTGGAACCGGCGTGCCGCCCGCGGACCGGACCAGCGCCGCATCGCCGATCACGAAGACGTTCGGGTGTCCGGGCATCGACAGATCCGGCTCGACGACGACGCGGCCGGCGCGGTCGGTCTCGGCACCGAGCCATGACGCGGCGGGCGAAGCCGCGACGCCTGCCGCCCAGATCACCGTGCCGGC
>JAFGNC010000193.1 GCA_016927175.1 Gammaproteobacteria bacterium
ATCTCACCGAAGAGCCACGGCTTCCTCAACTCGTGCTACGCCAACGAGCCGCACAAGATCAGGGGCCAGGGCGAGCAGTTCGTCATGATCAACAAGGCGGACGCCGACAAGCGCTCGATCCGCGAGGGCGATCCCGTGCGCGTGTTCAACAGCCGCGGCGACTTCGAGGGCGTGGCCCGCGTCACCGACGACGTGAACCCCGGCATCGTCGTCGCGACGCTCGGCTACTGGCGCTCGCTCAATCGCTCCGACGGCTCGGTGAACTCGATCTCGTCGGATGCGTGGTCGGGGCTCGGGCGCGCGCCGACGTTCTCCGACAACCTCGTCGAGGTCGCGCGCGTCAACTGAGGCGCCGATGCGAATGCGCTTGCTGCGATCCGCCATCATGGCAGTGCTGGTGATGCTCACCGGCACCGCCGCCGTTCTGGCGCACGCCAGGATGGTCGCGAGCGTGCCCAGGGACGGCACGACCGTCGCGGCGGGGCTGTCCGAGATCGAGCTCAGCTTCTCCAAGCCCATGCGGCTGACCCTGGTGCGCGTGCATCCCCTGAAGGGCGGCGACGACGCCGTGCTGACCGGGAGCCTGCCGGCGGCGTTTGCCAATGCCGTCACGGTCGGATTCGCGGCGCTGGGCCCCGGCGCCTACGCGGTGTCCTGGACCGGCGTCGCCGAGGACGGCCACGTCATGAAGGGCAGCTTCGCGTTCAGCGTCGCCGCGCCGCAATGATTGACGTCGAGCTGCTGTCGGCTGGCTCCCGTACGCTCACCTACGTCGGGTCTGTGGCCGTCGCGGGCGCCATGCTCTTTGCCGCGAGTTTTCCGCGCGCCGCGGACGCCATCGCACCCGAGTTGCGGCGCCAGGCCGTCGCCGGCTTCGCTCTGCTGCTCGTGGCCGAGCCGCTGCGCTACCTGGGCTTCCAGCTCGCGGTCGCCGAGGGCGATTGGGCGCTCGCCTTCGGACCGGATATGCGCTGGCTCGGTCTGCAGACGCCGATGGGGAACGCCGCTGGGGTGCGGCTGATCGCTGCCGCGGTGATCGTCTTCGTCGGATTGCGCGTGCACGCCCTCGGCCTTGCGGCGGCGCTCATCATGATCGGTTCGTTCCTGCTGCAGGGCCACACGGTGAGCGGCGAGCCTCGACTCGCGGTGGCCGCGCTGCTGCTCGTGCATCTGGCGGCGGTGCATTGGTGGCTCGGCGCGCTGCTTCCGCTCAGCTTCCTCACGCGGCGCGCCGATCCGCGCCTCGCCGCAGCCACCGTCGCGGCCTTCAGCGCCCGCGCGGTCTGGGTCGTCGTCGCACTCTTGGCCGCCGGAATTGCGCTCGCGCTCACGCTGACCGGCGCCGAGCTGCGCCCCGCCAGCCCCTATCAGCAGCGGCTCCTGGTCAAGCTCGTGCTGGTCGCTGCGGTTTTGGGGATCGCGGCACGGAACAAGATGCGGCTCGTCCCGCTTCTAAAATGCGACTATGCCCTCGGCGCTGCCAAGCTGCGTGCTTCCATCCGCTGCGAGATCGCGGCGGCCCTGGCCGTGCTCACCGCCTCGGCCTGGCTCGTCGGAGTGCCACCCGATGCGTAGGACCCGTTCAGACTCCGGCAACGCAATTGCCGCATGGTCGCGCTCCTGCGATCCGGGCGGCCGAACCGCTCCGCGCACGGAGGCCGCGACATGAGTGCCGCAGCGACGGCAGGCGAATGGGGGCTCGTCGGCGACATCGGCGCGACGAATGCCCGCTTCGCGCTGGTCGACCCCGCCGGCGCTCTGCACCAGACGCGCGGGCTCCTGTGCGACGACTATCCGACCATCGCCGACGCCATCGCCGCCTATCTGCGGACGCGGACGGCCGTACCTACGCAGGCCGTGCTTGCGGTCGCGGCGACGCCGGCCGGCGACGAGGTGGCGCTCACGAACCACCCGTGGACCTTCTCGATCGGGAAGCTGTGCCAGACGCTCGGCCTGCACCGCCTGCTCGTCGTAAATGACTTCCACGCCAACGCCGCCGCCGTGCCCCATCTCGATGCGGACAGCCTCGTGCAAATCGGCCCGGGGTCGCCCGATGCCGGGAGCCCGATCGGCGTGATCGGGCCCGGGACCGGTCTCGGCGTCGCTTCGCTGATCCCGACGGCGGCGGGGCCGCTCGCCATCCCCGGCGAAGGCGGCCACATCACCATGGCACCGGCGGACGCGCGCGAGGGCGCGGTGCTCGATCTGATGCGCGGCCGCTACGATCACGTCTCGGCCGAGCGGGTGCTGTCCGGCCCCGGCCTCGTCAATCTCTACAATACGCTGTGCGAGCTCTCGCACGTGCCGGCGGCACCCCTCACCGCAGCGCAGATCAGCGATCCGCGCATGGAGGCCACCGACCCCTTGGCGCGCGAGGCGACGGAAATGTTCTGCGCCATGCTCGGCACGGTCGCCGGCAATCTCGCGCTGACGCTGGGCGCGCGCGGCGGCATCTATATCGCCGGCGGCATCGTGCCGAAGCTCGGGGACTTCTTCGCGCAATCGCAGTTCCGCGCCCGCTTCGAGGCCAAGGGCCGGTTCCGCTCCTATCTCGCGGCGATCCCGACCTACGTGGTCGTGCGCCCGCACCCGGCGCTGCTCGGCGCCGCGCGGCTGCTCGAGCGCGGCTGAGCGCTCCGCGGGCCGCTCAGACTCCGAACGGATACGTGTCGGGCAACCCTTCCAGCGGTACGGTGGCGAACGGCGTCACGGACGTGGTCTCGTCGAGCCAGATGTACTCGTCGAACTGGCGCGGCAGCACCGCCTGGAAGTAATGGCTCGCGAGCTCGCTCTC
>JAFGNC010000194.1 GCA_016927175.1 Gammaproteobacteria bacterium
AACATGCCGTTCGAGTTCTCCGCCTGCTCCGGGATGTCCTGGATCACGTCCCAGTGCTCGACCACCTTGCCGTCCTCGATGCGGTAGATGTCGACGATGGCCCGGCCCGGCGTGCCGTCGTCACGTGTGGAGTGCACGTGCAGCATGACGAGATCATCCTCGGCTATCACCCGCTTGATCTCGCCTCGTTGATTCGGGAAGTTCGCCTTCAGGAACTCGATGAACGATCTCAGCCCTTCCGCGCCATCGGGCGCGGAGGGGTTATGCTGAATGTAGCGCGGTCCCAGGTACGCCGCGGCGGCGTCGAAGTCCTTCCGGTTGATCGCGGCCTCGTAGAACTCGATGGCGACCTTTTTGTTCGCCTCGAGCTCGGGAGATTGCGCACCGGCCGGCAACCCCGGCAGCGCGATCGCCGCCAAGGCGACGACGACGGTCAAGAAACGATTTCGGGTCACGGTGCGCATAGTTCTTTCTCCAAAACGCGATGAGTACGGGCCGAACGGCGCGGCGCTCCCGCGAAAACGCCAGGGAGCATCGGGGTCTTCAATCCGGCCAGAATGTCATAGGGTATAGCGTTTCCGCGCGGTGATCACTCCGCCAACTCCGGTATCCGACCGATGGCTGCGGTCGTCTTGGGGACGTCGCCGTCACCGGCTGGCGCGCAGCGCCGTCATTCCGGGAAATGACGGCGCAAGCTCCACTCGCTGTCCGTGCAGAGCCCGCACTCGTCGCCGACGAACATCGCGCGTGCCTGCGTATCGCCCTTCAGCTGCCACTCGAGCCACGCCAGCGGCCCGCGGCCGAAGGGCCCGCCGTTCGGCATGTCGTACGTCCCGCCGTGCCCGACGTCCATGTTGGCGTTGATCGCGGCGATCTCGAGACCTTGCAGCGCCTGCCAGTCGACCTCGGCATTCGCGTAGGCGATGTCGCTTTCGCCGCCGATGAAGTAGGCGATCGGCGCATGCATCTCGTCGAGAATCGAGCGCTCGAGCTCATGACGGACCATGTACTGATCGCCGTCGGGCATCATGCCGCTGTTCAGCACGAGCACGGTCGTCACGCGCGGATCGACTCCCGCCTTCACGGCCTGAAGACCGCCGCACGAGTGGCCCATCACGGCGACCTTGTCGATCGCGACCTTGTCATGAAACGGACTGCCCGGCCGGCCGTTCTCGCCGGCGAGCCACTCGAGCGCATCGAACATCTGGCTGTAGTGCGTTTCGAAAGGCGGCCATTCGGCCGGATCTGGCGGTCGCGGCGTGCGCGGCGCCGGCGAATCGCGATAGGGGCCGATCGCCGCGACGATGAAGCCGTGCGAGGCGACCTCCGCGAGGAATTCCCGGTAGCCGAAATTGCTGTTCACGCACGAGCCGTTGCCCCACAGCACGACCGGATAACGGTCCCGCAGGTGCTCGGGCCGATAGATCGTATGGGTCGGCAGCGATTCATCCGAGTAGACGATGGCAGGCTCCGGTCCCGACCCCGTTGGTTCGGCCGCCCGCAGCGTCGTGACCAGTGACGCAGAGCTCAGGATCCCGATCGTCAGGACGGCTCCGACTTGACGGTGCGTGCTCGGCATAGAGGCGGCCCTCGTTCTGGCTGACAGTCATGGAAACTGTCGGTAGCATCGCTGTTGCCAAGGTGACCTGCAACTCGATCGTCTCGGGAGATAACGGTGATAACAATCAGCACTCAACGAATTTCCGCCGTCCTCGCAGCCGCCGTCCTCGCAGCCGTGACCGTGGCCGCGACAGGCGTCGCCTCCGGGCAGCCGCCCCGGAATCAAGACGCCATTCCGGATACGCCGGGCACCGGCCCCTTCGCACCGCTGAAGGAGATCGACCCCGGCCTGCCGGATCAGGTCGTTTACCGGCCGGCCGATCTCGCGAGTCTCGGCGACACGAAGCTCGGTCTTTACGTATTCGGCAACGGCGGGTGCTCGAACGACGGCGCAAGCGCGCGGCTGCACCTGCTCAACGTCGCCTCGCACGGCTACCTCGCGATCGCGCCCGGCGGCATCTACAACGGCCCCGGCAAGAGCGAAGCGCCGTCGCGGCCCGAGGGCGCGAGCATCGAGACCTACGCGCCGACGCGCCCTGCGCAGCTCAGCGCCGCGATCGACTGGGCGCTCGCGGAGAACGAACGCTCCGGCAGCCGCTACTACGGCCGCATCGATCCCGACCAGATCGCGATCTCCGGTTTCAGCTGCGGCGGCGTCCAGGCTCTGTCGATCGCGGCCGACCCGCGCGTGAAGACGGTCGTCGTCATGAACAGCGGGCTCTTCGTCGAGGGCGAAACCCGCATGGGCGGCATGGTCGAAACGAAGGATCTGCTCCAGGATCTGCACACGCCGACGCTGTACGTGCTCGGCGGGCCGACCGATATCGCCTACGCGAACGGCATGGACGACTACGCGAAGATCGATCACGTGCCGGTGGCCGTCGCCAATATCGACAAGGGCCACGGCGGCACCTACTGGGAGCCGAACGGCGGCGCAGCGGCGGAGGTCGTCATCGACTGGCTCGACTGGCAGCTGCGCGGCAGCACCGAGGCCTCCCGCGTTTTCGCGGGCCCGAGCTGCGGGCTCTGCGACGACCCGGCCTGGGAGTACGAGAGCAAGGGCCTCTAGTTGAGCCGGCCGAGCTTCCGACTCACTGCGGCAGCGCTGCTCGCAGCGGTGGCGGCCGCGCTCCTCTGCGCTCCGGTTGCCGGCGCAGAATCGACAGAGCTGCGTCTGTCCGTGGAAACGCCCCCGAGCCATGCGCGCAATCTCGCGGCGAAACGTTGGGCGGAAGCGATCGAGCGATTCTCGAACGGCCAGCTCTCCGTGCGGATCTTCCCGAGCGGGCAACTGTATGGATCGGCCGGCGCGATCAAGGCGTTGGCATCGGGCGCGCTCGATTTGAGCGTCCAGGCCAACTCGACGCTGAGCAGCTTCGAGCCGAACCTTTCCGTCGTCGGGTTGCCGATGTTCTTCGGCGCGACGCGCGAGCAGGTGCGCGAGATTCTCGACGGGCCGCTCGGCCTCGAGCTTTACAGCCGTCTCGAGCGCAAAGGCATTCTCGTGCCTGGCGGGCACTTCGAGTACGCGCCGAACAACACGGCGTACACGACGCGGGACATCGTTCGCTCTTACGAAGACCTGCAGGGACTTAAGCTCGCGACGCCGCCGAGCCCGCTGTTCGTCGTGATGCTCCGCTTCATGGGCGCGTTTCCGGTCGCGACGCCGCGCAGCGAAACGGTGCTGCAGCTGAGTCAGGGGCAGGTCGACGGCCTCGGCATGATGACGGATCTGACGATCTCGGGCGGCAAGCTCTGGGATGCCGGTATTCGATATGCCTTTCGCGACGTCGCCGGCTGGGGTTTCTACATGCCGCTGGTCAGCCGGGAGACGTGGAATCGGCTGACCGAAAGCCAGCGCGATGCGGTTCGCCGCGGCTGGAAGGAAGCCGAAGCGTGGGCGCGGGAATACACGGCGGCCGAGCTCGAGAACGGCATTGCCGAGAACCTCGCGAAGGGCGTCGTCAATTACTCGCCGTCTGCGGCAGATCAGCAACGCATGCGTGCACGCCTGCTCGCCCGGCAGGACCTGCTCGTCGAGCAGGGCCGGATGGACGCGGATTTCGTCGCCCGAGTCCAGGCGCAACTGGCCGAGCTCCAGTGACGACCGAGACTACGCGCGGCACGCTGCGGCCCTACTGCCAACGATACTGGCGGCGAGTCGAAACGTTCGCCATCGGCCTGCTCGTCGTGCTCGCGCTCGGAATCTTTCTTTACGGGTCGCTCGCCCGCAGCGTCGCGCCGGCGCTTGCGATCGACTGGTCCGAAGAGGTCACGATCTACCTGATCGTCTGGGCAATGCTGCTGAGCGGCGGCTCGCTGACGGCGGACCGCGCACACGTATCGGCGGAAATACTCGTGCACCTGTTGTCCGCGCGCGGGCGCCGGCGCCTTCAGATCGCCATCGACATTCTGATGCTGGCCTTTTGCAGTCTGATGCTCTGGCTCGGCGTCGAGGGCGTGCTGTTCGCGCATAGGCTCGATGAGCGAAGCGCTTCGACTCTGCAGGCCCCGCAGGCCTGGGTGCTTTATCTGGCACTGCCGGCAGGGATGCTGCTGATCGCCGGGCGTATTGCGCTGTCGCTGCTCGTCGATCGGCGGCCTCCGCATGCTTAGCGTCGTAGCGCTCGCCGTTCTGCTCGGCTTGCTCGCCTTCGGCGTGCCGATTTTTCTGGCGCTCGGAATGGTATCGGTCGGCATGCTGGCGCTCGAAGGGCGCCCGCTGTTCGACGCCGCGCTGACGGCGATCAGCGGGCTCAACTCCTCGGCTTTCGTCGCGGTGCTGTTCTTCGTCATCGCGGCGAAGTTCATGGAGAGCGGCGGCGTCGCCCGTGTGCTGATCGAAGCGGCCGAAGCCTGGGTCGGCTGGCTGCGCGGCGGCATCGGCCTCGTCGCCGTGCTCGGCACCACCTTCTTTGCTTCCGTTTCGGGTTCCTCTGTCGTCACGGCGATGACGATGGGGACGCTGCTGATCCCGATCATGGTGGCGAAACGCTACGACCGGCACTTTGCGCTCGGCACTCTCGGAGCGGCGGGCACGCTCGGCATTCTGATACCGCCGAGTCTGTCCATGATCCTTTACGGGCTCGTCGCCAACGAATCGGTCGCACAGCTGTTTCTCGCCGGTGTCGTGCCCGGATTGCTGCAGGCAGTGATTCTCGGCGTCTTCGTCGTCCTGTATTCGCGCAGAAAGGGCTATGTGTCGGGTGAGCGCCCGTCGCGCGAAGAATTCATCGCCCGTAACGTGCGTGCGGTTCCGGCGCTGCTCATCCCGTTGGTCGTCTTCGTAGGGATCTACGGCGGCTACACGTCGGTTGCCGAGTCGGCGGCCCTGGCGGCGATCGTCTCACTCGGGGTCGCCATGTTCGCGTACCGCGAGATTCACGGTCGGGACATATTCTCCCTGATCACCGATGCCGTGAAGTCCGCCGGCGCAATCACCTTCATCGTCATGTTCGCGATGCTGTTCGCCCATTGGCTGACGGGCTCCGGCGTGCCGACGGCGATCGTCGACTTCGCGGTCGGCAAGGACCTCGAGCCGTGGCAGTTCCTGCTTTACTTAAGCGTGATCATGATCGTGCTCGGCACCGTGCTCGACGCCATCGCAGTGCTGCTGATCGTCACGCCGATCGTGCTGCCGACGCTCGCGGGACTCGGTATCGATCGCCTCCATTTCGGTATCGTGCTGATCGTCAACATGGAGATCGCGTTTCTGACGCCGCCGCTCGGCCTGAACCTCTTCGTCCTGTCGAATATCGCCAAGGCACCGATTGCCGAGACGATTCGCGGCGTTGCGCCGTTTGTGGCGCTTCTCCTGGGCTTTCTGCTGATCGTGATCTCGTTCCCCGAGCTATCCTTGTGGCTGCCGAATGCCTTTTATGGTTAAGTCAAATGATGCCTGATACCACTCGACAAGCCGATTTCGACCCTGACGTGCCGGAGGATTTCGATTCCCCGCATGCGATGTTCAAGGACTTGCGCCGGCGCTGTCCCGTCGCCTACAGCGAAGCGATGGGCGGCTTCTGGGCCGTTACGAAGTATGCCGACATCGTGCGCGTGCTGACGGACTGGCAGACGTTCACGACGACGATCCAGAACGTCGTGCCGCGCGTGGCGACGACTCAGCGCCGCCCGCCGCTTCACCTGGATCCGCCCGGCAACGTGCCGTATCGCAATGCGATCACGCGCCTGATGACGCCGTCGAAGCTAAAGCCCTGGCGCGCAAGGATCGAGAAGGAAGTCGATCAGCTTCTTGCGCCGCTGCTCGAGAGAGGCGAAGGAGATATCTGTCGGGACTTCTCCTTCATCTTGCCGATCGCCGTCCTGGCGGATTTCTTTCGGCTGCCGGCCGACAACGCGCGGCGCATCCGCATCGTGGGCTCGGAATTCAATATGGCGCTGCAACGGCGCGACGACGAGAACGTGCGCAAGTACAGCGACGAGCTCTATTGTCTAGCGCGCGACCTGATCGAGGATCGCAAAGTCCGCCCTCAGGATCCGGAAATAGATCCGATCAGCAGCCTCCTCGCCGTGCGGATCGACGGCGAGGCGTTGCCCGACGCGATGATTCTGGGTGCGCTGAGGCAGTTCCTGATGGTCGGCATCGTCGCACCGACGACGTTCATCGGGAGCGCCGTCGTGCATCTCGCTCGCCACCCGGAGCACCACACGCTGCTCAAGAGCGACGAGTCGCTGATTCCGGATGCGGTCGAGGAGATGCTGCGCCTGTACACGCCTTATCGGGGCTTTGCGCGAACGGCCCGGCGCGACGTGCAATTCGGCGATAAGCTCGTGCGAGAAGGTGACGTCGTCGCGGCGGTGTTCACCTCCGGCAATCGCGACGAGGACGTTTTCAATGACCCGGACGAGTTCGATCTGAATCGCCGCAAGAGGGATCTCCTGACCTTCGGACGCGGCCCGCACATGTGCCCCGGCGCGCCGCTTGCGCGGCTGCTGCTCGAGGTCGCGATCGAGGGCATCGTTAGACGAACGAGACGAATCGAGATCGCCGGCGAGATCACCATGACCAACTGGCCGGAGTACGGACCCCTGGCAGTGCCGATCAGGATCATACCTTGATGAAACGCTCGTTGATCGCAGCGCTCGCGATTCTGGTTGCCGCGACGACGAGCACCGCGCTGCCGCAGACCGGCGGGATCACAGCCGGCGCAGCGAAGGTCGACATCACCCCGGCCGCCGACGAGCTGCCGCCCGGCTATCTGGGCATCCTCGATCGGGTTCATTCTCGAGCGATCGTCATCGATGACGGCGAGTCCATGGCGGCGCTGATCAGCGTCGACGCGGGCGCCGTTCCGGAGGATCTGTGGCGGTCCGTCACGACGGCGCTGGAAAGCGAGCTCGGCATACCACGGTCGAATGTCCTCCTTACGGCGACGCATACCCACAGCGTACCGCGAGCGAGCAGCGGCGCATCCGTCGAGAAGATCATCGAGAGCGTCCGGCTCGCGCACGAGCGGCGCTCCCCGGCCCGGATCGGATTCGGCACCGGAGCGTCCTACATCAACGTGAATCGCAACATCATCGATCCCGAGACGCGTCGCTGGTGGGAAGGACCGAATCGGGAGGGGCCCTCGGATAAGACGGTGGCCGTCATCAAGCTCGAGGCGCTGACCGGCGAGCCGATCGCCGTCTACTACAACTATGCGATGCATGCGGTCGCCGCCGGGCAGCTCGATCTGGTCAGCGGCGACGCGCCGGGCACGACGTCGAAGTATGTCGAGGATACCTTCGACGACCGGATCGTTGCGCTCTGGTCGAGCGGAGCCGCCGGTGATCAGAACCCGCTCTACTTCCGGCAGACCTACGACCTTCGCGAGATTCGCATCCGTGACTACGCCGAGCGCGGTATCGACATCAGCAACTCGATGCCGCCCGGCGGACAGGGCCTCGACCGCAGCGATCCGAGGGTCGCGAGGCTCATGGAACAGCAGAAACAGATGATTCTCTCGATGGGGCAGTTCCTCGGCGAAGAGGTCATCGCCGTGATGCGGGGCATGGAGCGCATGGCGACGCAGATACGCATCGCAGGCCGCCAGCAGATCGTAAGTTGTCCCGGTAGAACGCGGCTCGACTCCGGGCGCGCCGGCTTCCCCGGAGAGTACGAGGACGCCGAGCCCGTCGAGATCAGGCTCGGACTGCTCCGGCTGGGCGACATCATGATCGGCGCCGTCAATGCCGAGGTGTTCAATCTGATCGCGCAGCGGCTGAAAAGCGAATCGCCCTATGCCCGGACGATGCTCGCGACTTTGACCAACGGCTTCGCACGCAGCGGATACATTCCGAACGATGCCGCTTACGGCATGTATACATTCGAAGTGCTGTCGTCGCGGCTCAAGCCCGGCTGCGCCGAATCCGCGATCGTCGACGGCATTCTGGACCTGATGAGCGATTGACGTCGGACGACTGGTCGTCGCTCGTGAAATCGACGGACTCGGCGGGCGCGGTCACGAGTGCTCGCGCGCTGCGCCTTGCTCGAGTGCGGGGCAGAAGGCATCATGCAAATCAAACCGGCCGCGCCGAGTTCCAGTGTGAATGAGTGGAGAAACGCCATGCTCGGCAGAGCGTCCCTTGTGCTGTTTGCGCTGACCGTGGCGGCGGCGGCCACGGCACATCATTCGCCGGTTGCGTTCGACACCGGCGTCACGGATTTCACGCTGACCGGCGAGATCGAATCCGTCGACATACGCAATCCGCATTCGGTAATGACGCTGCGTGTCCCGAACGGCGACGACTCGACGACGACGTGGCACATCGAGTTCAGCAGCGTGAACCTCCTGCTGCGCCGCGGCTGGGACTTCGAGCGCATCAAAGCCGGCGACACGGTGACTTGCACCGGCAACCCGAGCGCGTTGGGACTCAACGAGATGTACATGTGGTCCATCGTGCTGGCGGACGGCACGGAGTTCGGGCGTTGAGCATCCGGCCGCTGCCGTTGTTGTGGACCGCGTGCGCCCTCCTCGCAGCAGCCGCCGCGCAGGCCCAGGACCCGGCCATCGCCGGCATCTGGTTGCCGGATGCGAGCCGCAGCGGGCGATTCCCCGCCGAGCCGCCGTTCACGCCGGAGGGGCGTCGCATCGTCTCGGAGTGGCGCGCGAGCCATGACCCTGTCGAGGACGATCCCGGGAAGTTCTGCCAGGCGCCGGGCATGCCGTCGCTGGCGCTCGGCGGCGCCGATTACCCGGTCGAGATCATCGCGACGCCTGAGCAGGTGACGATCCTGATGGAACTGCATCAGCAGGTACGCCGGGTGCATCTCGACCAGTCCGCCCATCCCGCACGGCCGTTTCCACAGCGCAACGGCCACTCGATCGGCCGCTGGGAAGACGACACGCTCGTCGTCGACACGACCGCGATCAAGGCGATCACGTTCGGATCCGTGCCGCACAGCGATCGCGTGCACGTCGTGGAGCGCATCCGCGCGATCGACGACGGCGCGGCGCTGGTGAACGAGGTGACGATCACGGATCCGGTCATGTACGCGGGGCCGATCACGGTGCGGCAGTACTATCGGGCCGCGCCGCCCGGCACTCGCATGCTCGAGTACGAGTGCACGGAAGGGATGTGGCTCGACCACGAGGCCCGGCGCGCGCAGGCCCTGTCGGACGGCGAATAGCGGCTACGGCGACATCGAACGCGACGGCGACAAGAACGCTTCGCTCTGCTTACGGCTCCGGGCGCACCGGTCCCGGCGGACGGTCGCCCAATAGCAGCCAGCGGGACGACTAAGGCAGCGCGTAAGCGATGAGCTCGCCTCCCGCGTCGGCGCCGGCGTGGCTGACCGCAAGCACGATGTACTGCTTGCCGTCGTGCATGTAGGTCATCGGGGAGCCGGTTTGTCTCGCCGGCATCTCCACCCTCCCCTCGACGTCCTCGCCGGTGGACTTGTCATAGGCGCGCAACAGCGCCACGGTCTCGCCCGCCTCGTTGGTATGCACGCTTCCTTCGCCGGCGATCAGCAGAGTCCTGGTCGTCAGCACACCGATGAATATCCGGCCGTAGGCGCCGAGCCGCGAGACATCGAGCCCTTCGAGGGCCGGGTTCTCGCGGATATTGTCGGGAGTCGTGCCGTGGACCTTCTGCCACAGCATCTCGCCGCTGTTCATGTCGTAGGCCGTGATGCGATCCCAGGGCGGCTTGATCAGCGGGATCGTGCCCTGAAGGAACGTGCCGGCTCTGCGGGCGCCGAGTGCCCGACCGCCGGGCGGCCCGAGGCCACCGGGACCGCGACCCGGCCCCGCCGCGCCGAGCCCGGGCGGAGGCCCGCCGGCATTGCCCGCTGTCGATGAAGCCTTCTGCCCGGCCGGGCCCGGATCGAACGGCTCGAGATCCGCCGGAATGTTACGCAGCGTGAACACGGCCGTGTGCGAGTGGATGTACAGGCGGTTGGTCTCCGGGTCGAAGGCACCGCCCGGCCAGTTGGCGCCGCCGACGTCGGCCGGCAGCATCAGCGTCCCGCTCGGTCCCTCGGGCGAATCGACGGCCGGCGGAGTGTACAGGGGCCCGAGGCGGTAGTCCTGGACGAGCTCCTCGGCCTCCTCCCGCAGCTCGGGCGTCAGATCGTTCAGGTCGTCCATCGAGATGCCCTGGCGGTCGAACGGCTCGGGCCGGGTCGGGAAGGGCTGCGTCGGGCTCGTCTTCTCGTACGGCGACTCCGACTGCGGCACGGGACGCTCCTCGATCGGCCAGATCGGCTCGCCCGTCTCGCGATTCAGCACGAACAGGAACGCGGACTTCGTCGGCTGCGCGAGCGCCTTGACGGTACGCCCGTCCCTTTGCATGTCGAACAGGATCGGCGCGGACGGCAGATCGTAATCCCAGAGCCCGTGATGGACGGTCTGGTAGTGCCAGCGCCGTTCGCCCGTCCTGACGTCGACGGCGACGAGCGATTCGGCGAACAGGTTATCGCCCGGACGGTTGAAACCGTTGTAGTCCGCCGACGGCATCTCGACGGGCAGATAGACGAGACCGAGCTCCGGGTCCGCGCTCATCTGGGCCCAGACGCCCGTCTTGCCGTTGCGCTCGGCCGAGCCGTTCTCCCACGTGTCGTAGCCGAATTCGCCGCGGCGCGGAATCGTGTGGAAAGTCCACAGACGCTCGCCGGTCCGCACGTCGAATCCCCGCACGTAACCTCGCACGTCCCACGTGGATTCCATGCTGCCGGCGGGCCGATGAGCGGCACCGACGACAACGACGTCGCCGACGATCAGGGGCGTGGCATTGAGGCCGACGTCGGAGCCGACCGGATCGATCTCCTGGTCGAAATCGAGCTTGAGGTCGACGACCCCTTCGTCACCGAACGATTCGATCGGAATCCCCGTCTTCGCGTCGAGCGCGAGCATCCGGTAGCCGGGCGTCACATAGACGATGCGCTGATCGGAACCATCGGGGCTCGCCCAGTAGGACACCCCCCGCCCGGCCCCCTGGCGCACGGCTGACTCTCCGCGGGCGCCTTCGCGCTCGCTGTGCATCCAGATCATCTCGCCGGTCGCGGGGTCCAAAGCGACGGCCGCGCGGCGCTGCCCCGCCGTCGTGTAAAGCACGCCGTTCACATACAGCGGCGTGGCCGAATAAAGCGTATCGGGCCGCGGACCCAGGAAATCCGTCCGCAGGCGCCACGCGATCTCGAGATCCTTGAAATTCCCGGCATCGATCTGGTCGAGAGGCGAGTAGCGATGGCTTGCCAGATTGCCGCCGTAAGTGGGCCAGTCGGGCGAAACCGCCGGATCGGCGGGCTGGGGTTGCGCGATGGCGGCGACCATCGAAAGGCCTGCGCCGAGCGCGACGGCACACAAAGTTGTCCGAGCGGTTCTCAAGTCGTCTCTCTCCTCGAAGGCGGCGCCTACTCGCCCGGCAGCGGCGGCGCCTGGAATGCCGTTCCGGTCAGAACGCCTTGCTCGGTGCTGAGCGGCACCTCGCCAATCGGCAAGCCGTTGTACCAGAGCATATAGGCCAGTATCGCGACGGTCTCCTCGCGCGACAGGCTTCCGGGCCGCGCCGGCGGCATCGTGTCGATGCGGCCGGCAAGCGCCCACAGGGACTCGCCCTCCCAGACTCCGCTGAACTGCGGCCCCGCGAGCGGCGGCGCCTGGTCGAGGCCGCCCATGTCCTCACCGTGACAGGCGAGGCACTCGGCGTAGTAGAGCTCCTGACCGCGCAAAGCCTGTTCCTCGGTGTAAGCGCCCTCCAGCACCGACGGCGCCGACGCCGCCTCACCCCTCGCCGCCGTCACCGCCACTGTCACCGCCATCGCGAGGCAGACGCCCGCCGGCAGCACGACAGCGCGAAGGAGCGCGGCAGAACCGGGGCTCACGATCCGGTTCGCCGTAGACGCGAACTTTCCGATAATTAAACTTCTCATGCTGTGTACTCGAAGTCTGCTGTATCGTATAACAATGGCGCGGTCGGAACACCCGCTTGCGTCGAGGGGAAGATCCGACGGCGGACGAAAGCTATGAGGTCTAACGATCAGTCTTCCGGAGACTCGACGATGAATACCGCCGACGCAGTCAACGGCAGAACCGCAGGCACGACCCGATGAATCGGTTTTCGGTAGCGGCGCTGGCGGCGCTGACGCTCACGACCCTCGCCCTGCCGACGCCCCCGGCTTCCGGCCAGCAGATTTCGAAGGACGAGCTGATTTTCCTGACGCCCGACTGGACCGGTCAGCGCTTCGACGACGGCCGGCCGCGCGTGCCCGACGACATCCTCGAACGGATGAAGCTGGTGACGCTCGAGGAGGCCTGGGCAGTGCTTCGCGGCCAGGGCTACCATTTTCAGTACGAGGGCGACTGGCAGGTCCTCGATCCCGATGCCGTGCTGGTCGGCCGCGCCGTTACGGCGACGTTCGTGCCGGGGCGCCCGGACATCCACGACCAGTACGACGAGCGCGGCCGCGCCGAAGGCCGCTCCGGCTCGCAGAACTCGTGGCCCGTCGACATGCTCCAGCCGGGCGACGTCTACGTCGCCGATCAGTTCGGTGCGCACGTCGACGGCCCAACCGTCGGCGACAACGTCGGCAATGCCATTTTCGCGAACTCCGGTAACGGCTTCGTTTACAACGGCGCCGTTCGCGACCTGAATGGCTTGAGAGAGATCGAAGGCTTCAGCGCCTTCTTCCGCAGCTACCACCCGTCGCATCACAATCCGCCGGGCCGCCTGAACACGACACTGGTCGGCATCAACACCCCCGCGCGCATCGGCGCGGCGACCGTGATGCCCGGCGACGTCGTGCTCGGGCGTGACGGCGGCGTGATCTTCATCCCGCCGCATCTTGCACAGCGGGTCGTGGAGACGTCCGAAATCGTGCGGCTGCGGGACATGTTCGGCCAGCAGCGGCTCGCGGAAGGCACCTACACGTCGGGGCAGATCGATGCGCGCTGGTCCGACGAGATCGAGCGAGACTTCTCGGGCTGGCTGGAGGAGAACATCGGTGAGCTGCCGGTGCCGCCGGAGCGGATAGAAGAGCTGCTGGAGAACCGCACGTGGTGACGGCAGCGCGGCGCCCGGCGCCGGAAGACACGAGCGTCGGCACCGGCGCGGGTAAAGGCGCGGAAAAAAATGAGGCCCGTCGATGAAGCAGCGATACTCGAGAAGAGCCTTTCTGGCAGATGGCACGATGGCCGGCGTCGGCGCGCTGGCCTGCCACCCGTTCGCGGCTTTCGGCCAGGAGCTCGAAACGGCTGTCGAGCGCGCGAACCTCGCGTCGCGGCCGTCGGATTTGAGGATCACCGACGTCAGATGCGGCTTCGTTCGCGGCGGCGCGAGCCTGTTCGTCAAGATCCACACGAACCAGGGCATCTGGGGCTGCGGCGAGGGCGTCGACGCGGTCCGCGGCACGTATCACCTCGTCATGGATCTCGGGCGGCGCCTGCGCGATCGCAATCCGCTCGACGTCCACCGGATCTTCGAAGAGCTGCGACGCGGCGGTGTCTTCGGCGGCGGGCAATCCGGGATGTACGTCGCCGTGCTGTCGGCGATCGAGACGGCGCTGTGGGATCTCGCGGGGAAAGCTCTGGGGCTGCCCGTCTACCAGCTTCTCGGCGGCAAGTTCCGCGATCGCGTTCGAGTCTATATGGATACGGCGCTGTACCAGTCGCGGCTGCCCGAGCCCGAAGACTTCGCGAGGAGCGCGCGCGAAGCGGTCGACATGGGGTTCACGGCGGTCAAGTTCGATCTGGACCAGGCCAACGATCCGAACCGATACGACCGCTACAACTGGACCGCGAATCCGGCCGAGCTGCAACGCATGCTCGACCAGATGACGGCCGCGCGCGAAGAGGTCGGACCGAACATCGACATCTGCGCCGACATGCACGGCCGTTACGATCTCCCGACCGGCAAGAAAGTCGCCGAGCTGATGGAGCCGCTGGGCCTGATGTGGCTCGAGGAGCCGGTCGCCGCCGAGAACGTCGACGCCTATCGGTTGATCAACGAATCGACGAGCACCCCGATCTGCGCCGGAGAGAACGTGTATCTCGCGTACGGCTTTCTGCCGTTACTCGAAGAGGGCGCGGTCGACATCATCATGCCGGACCTGCAGAAGGCCGGCGGCCTCGGCGAGGGCCAGCGCATCGCCAATCTCGCGAATCTCTACTACGTGCCGTTCGCACCGCACATGGTCGCGTCGTATCTGGGGGCCATGGCATCGGCCCATGTCTGCGCGTCCGTGCCGAACTTCATGATTCTCGAATGGCAGATCTACTTCCACCGCGACGACATGTTCACGGAGATCGTCGATTTCGACGGCCCCATGGTCGTGGACGGCTTCATTCCGCTGTCCGAGAAGCCGGGCATCGGCGTCGAGATCAACGAGGAAGGCATGCGGCGCTACGCGCCGGAAGGCGTGCCCTTTTTCGAGTGAAACGCCGGCTCCGACAGGGGCTCGGGCCCCAACCTCTCGTCGTCCCCGGTCGGACGGTCGCGCCACCAGGTCGCGAGCGCCGCCCCGGTGACGTTCATCAGCGAGCCGAATACCGTCGGCACGAGCCCTACCGTCGCCATCTTGCCCATCGTCTGCGCGAGGCCGGTCGCGAGCCCGGCGTTCTGCAGCCCCACCTCGAATGCGATCGTGCGGCACGATTTCTCGTCGAGCCTGAGCGCGCGGCAGCTCCAGTAGCCGAGCAGGTAACCCGCGACGTTGTGCAGCAGCGCCACGACGATCAGCATCAAGCCGATCTCGAGCAGGTTGTCGCGGCCGCCCGCGGTCATGATCATCAGTATCAATGCGATGCCGAGCATCGACACTTTCGGCATCAGCCGATCAAGCCAGCCCGTCCTGCCGTGCAGGAAGTGATTGAAGATCAGCCCCGCGACGATCGGCAGGATCGTGATCTGGATGATGCTCCACATCATGCCCCATGTGTCGATCGGGACGTACTGCCCGGCCAGCCACTGCATGTAGAACGGCGTGATGAACGGCGCCAGCAGCGTCGCAACGCTCGTCAGGGTCACCGACAGCGCGAGATTCGCCTTGCCGATGTAGGCCATCACGTTCGACGCGAGCCCGCTCGGGGCCGCGCCGATCAGTATGATGCCGGCCGCGACCTCGGGGCCGAAGTCGAAGGCCGACGCGAGCCCGGCGCCGACGAAGGGCATCAGCGTGAACTGGCAGGCGAGCCCGATGAACACGGCCTTCGGCGACTTTACGATGCCGACGAAATCCCGCGCACTCATCGCCGTACCCATTCCGAACATGATGATCTGCAGCAGCGGCACGATCAGCGCGCTGAGCTGGAACTCGCCCCAGCTCACGAGCGGCGCCGGCCAGCACAGCGCGAACGAGACCGCCGCGAAGATCAGCAGGCTGAACGAGATGCCGCGCAGCTTCTCGTTACCGCGGACGCCGAAAGCCGCGAGCGCAAAAAGTACCACCAGCACGGGCCCCGCGATCTGCGGCCTGCCGACGGCGAACAGCGTGGTCGCCGCCACGAGGAGGACGAGCGAAGCCCACATCGCGAAACGGTGCAGAGAAGTCATCGTCGAGCTCTATTTGGCGTTGACCATTCGGGCCGGCGGCGCCGGCTACCAGTTCATGAACGAGCCGTCGGGGCGCTGGTTCATCAGCATGCCGGCGATGACCTTGATGCGGTCGTCGGACAGGCCGAGGGCGTCGGCCGACAACGGTGCCCACAAGCCGGTTCCGACGGCGCCGAGGCCCTTCAAAACGCTGCGACGGTCCCAACGATTCATAGTTCTTCCCGTAGCGTCAAACGCGATTGGTGTATTTGTTATGCCGTGCAACAATAGGCGGTAGCTGCGGAATGCGCAACCGAGCCACGCCCGGCGGCCCGGCACCGGCGACATCGGCTCACCGCAGCAGGTACGAACAGAAGAACAGGACGGCGAACATGCGCAAATACATACCTTCCTTGCTCACGGCCGGGGCGGCGATCACGTTACTCCTTCCGTATGCGGCCGAGGCGCAGGAGTTGAGCGCGGCCGCCAGGGCGCACGTCGACGCCGCGCGCGAAGCCGCCGGCGAGCATTCGGGCATGGTCGACAGGCTGTGTCCGATGCCGGGTCCACGGGCCGGGGGTCCGACTCGGCGCTCCGTCAGAGCCGTGCCGCCGCGGGAAGAATGGCATGCCGAACCCGTCCGGGTCTTCGACAACCTGATGTACGTCGGCATGACGGAGTTCTCGTCGTGGGCCGTGACGACGAGTGAAGGCATCATCGTCATCGACCCGATCTTCGACTACTCGGTCGAGGACGAGGTCGTCGAGGGCCTCGGCAAGCTCGGGCTCGACCCGGCAGACATCCGCTATGTGCTGGTCAGCCACGGCCACTACGACCACGCCGGTGGCGCGAAGCACCTGCAGGATCGGTTCGGCGCGCGCGTGCTGCTGTCGGCCGCCGACTGGGACCTGCTGGAGCAGAACGGCGCGGATTGGGTCCCTCGGCGCGATATCGAGGTCGTGGACGGACAGAAGCTGACGCTCGGCGACACCACGCTCGAGATGTATCTGACCCCCGGCCACACGAACGGCACGATCTCGACGCTGATCCCGGTCAGGGACGGCTCGAGCTCGCATGTCGCTGCCCTTTGGGGCGGCACCCTTTTCAACTTCGGGCCGGATGCCGCGCGCTTCGAGGCCTACGCCGAGTCGGCCGAACGCTTCCGCACGATCGCGGAACGCGCCGGCGCAGACGTGCTGCTGTCGAACCATACCGATTACGACGGCAGCAAGGAGAAACTGCCGGCACTCGCGAGCCGCGGGATCGGCGACGCGCACCCGTACGTCGTCGGCCCGGAGTCGGTCCGGCGGTATCTTACGGTCGCGCACGAATGCGGTCTGGCGGCGCTGGCCGAGCTGGACCCGTAACGGCATCACGAAGTGCAGGACCAGATCCGCGTCTTTGCGACGAGCCAGGGCCTCGTGGTCGAGGCCGCCGGCGCTTACCGGCGTGCGCCGCAGTCCGTCGGCTTCGATGCGATATTCACGTCCGACGAGCCTATGCGTTTCGTGCTGGACGTCGCCGCGTCCGCGCCGGAAGTGTCTGCGCCGGCCGAGGCGGAGTTATGCGCGCCGATCCAGACCCAGGAGGTCTGGGCCGCCGGCGTCACGTATCTGCGCAGCCGCACCGCACGGATGGAGGAAGCGAAATCCGCCGGCGGAGGCGATTTTTACGACCGCGTCTACGACGCCGAAAGACCGGAAATATTCTTCAAGGCAACCCCGCACAGGGTCGTCGGTCCGGGCGGCCAGGTGCGCATCCGGGGCGATTCGACGTGGAACGTGCCCGAGCCGGAGCTGACGCTCGCCATCAACGCGGCCGGCCGGATATTCGGTTTCTCGATCGGCAACGACATGAGCTCTCGCGACATCGAGGGCGAAAATCCCCTGTACCTGCCGCAGGCGAAGACCTATGCGGGCAGCGCCGCACTCGGCCCCTGCCTCGTGATCTCCGAGCAGCCGCCGGGCAAAGAGACGCAGATCGAGATCGTCATCGCGCGGCGGGGCAGGACCGTTTTCTCGGGCAGCACCGATATCGGCCAGATGAAACGGCCGCTGCAGACGCTTGCAGAGTACCTCTATCGTGACAACGCGTTTCCCTGCGGCGCCTGGCTGATGACCGGCACCGGTGTGGTCCCGCCGGACGCTTTCACTCTGGAGCACGGCGACGAAATCCGAATCACGATCGAACCCGTCGGCACTCTGACGAATACGGTCGCCTGAAGAGTCGCCGGCGGGAACGTGCAAACAGAATCTCAGGGCATCGAATGACCTTGCATGGCAAAAGCCTGATCGCCGGACGGCCGGCTCGCGACGGCAGCGAAGCGTTCCGGGCGCGGGACCCTGCGACGGGCACAACACTGGAGCCGGCGTTTCATCAGGCCACGGCGGCCGAGGCGGCCCGCGCCGTCGACGCCGCAGCCGAAGCCTTCCCCGACTATC
>JAFGNC010000195.1 GCA_016927175.1 Gammaproteobacteria bacterium
GCCAAGAAGAAGGCTGCCAAGAAGAAGGCCGCCTCGAAGAAAGCCCTTCCGAAGAAGGCCGCCAAGAAGAAGCCTGCGAAAAAGACGACGGCCAGGAAGGCGGCTGCCAAGAAGGCTACGAAAAAGAAGGCCGCCAAGAAAGTCGCAAGGAAGAAGGCTGTAAAGAAGAAGGCGACGGGTAAGAAGGCCGCGAAATCGAAGCCCGTCAAAGCCAGGGCGACGAAGACGAAATCGAAGAAGACGAAGTCGAGCAAGACCGGAGCCAGCAAGAGCAGAACGAAGAAGAAGTCCGCAAAAGCCGCGAGCAGAAAAGCCGCCACGAAACCGTCGACCGGATCGTCTTCGAAGCCCCGCAAGAAGAAGGCCGCCAGGACGAGGAGATCGGGCAAGGGGCGCTGATTCGCGTCTACTCCCAGCCGGTGGGCGAGCCGTAGGGAACGAAAATGCCGATCGCCTCGACCTCGTGGATTTCGCCGCCGGCGATCCTGAAGACGTGCGCGGCCGGCAGATCGTAAGGATCCCGCTGCTCTTCCCACATCACTACCGACCCGTCGGCCGCGATCATCGGCTGCGGTCCGCGGCTCATCGACTGGCGGAAATGGGAGAGCCCCATCGCGAGCCCCTGCACGGGATCGACCGCGAAGATGCGACGGTTGTCGATACTGTCGATGTACGCGAAGCGGCGCGAGCTCATCTGCCCGGCGCAATCGCGTGCGACCGGGGGAGGCGGGCGGCCGTCGACGTCGACACTGTCGAACGGCGCGGGAGGGAGACCCGGGCCGGCGGTAATCATGCCGTTCTCCAGCCGCTCGCAATCCTCCGCGAGAGGCGCGAGGTCGCCGTCGCTCGACTCGAGCGCATCGTAGTAAGAGGCGGCGATCGCCGCGAGCTCCTCGCGCGGCAGACGCTCGCGTTCCGGAATGACGGCGGACAAAGCGGGCCGCGGCGCCTGCAGGTGCGCCGGGTCCGCCTCGGCCGGTACGTCCGCGACGAGGTGCTCCGCCTCCGTGATTTCGGCGTTTTCCGTCTGCAGGCGAATGGCAAGCAATGCCGGAGCGACTCCTTCCGGGGTTTCACGATCCATGACCGCGATGATTCCTACCGTGCCTACGGCCGGGTCGGGCACGTAGATCCGGTACTCCGGCAGGCTCCCGGCCGCGGACGCCCAGATGCCTTCACCGGGCGCCAGAGGCTCGAGGTTCTCTACGAAAGCGGCCTCCTCGGACAACGGCGCTTCGCGCGGGTCGCGAGCGGCGATGGCCGCGAGGTAGCGATCCGCAATGTCGGCGAGACAGGACCGATCGCACGCGATCCCGGTGCTCGAGGCGCTGCAGCCGGCAGCAAGGACTGCGGCCAGCATGCTGATCCCCGTGGCGGTGACTCGGCTCATCGGGCTCCCGTGAAGGCATTTCGACCGTGCCAGCATATCGGTTCGCCGCGTCGATGCCGAGTGGCGCGGCTCCGCCCACGGCTGACGCGGCATCGGGAGGCGGCGCCCGCGCGCGTCTGCGTCCCGCGCGGACACGGGTATTGCAGGCTATCATCCGAAGCCCTGGAAACTTGCGAGGCTTCATGAAGACACCGCCACGCTCGCGTTGCGCCGCGCGCGCCGCATGCATGACCGCCGCGCTCGCCCTTGCCTTCCTGTCGAGCGCACCGCGCGCGGCCGAGATCACGCCGCTCGAAGTCGGCCTGACGGCGAGCGGTGGCGTAATCGAAGGCTGGCGCGTCGATGCCGGCGACGACGCTGCGCCCACTGTCGCGCTGGTCGGCGGCCTCGGCGGCACCGACGGATCGACCGATGCGATCCGGACGGAGGTCGAAGCTTACGCAGCCCGTCCCGACGGCGGCCGCGCGTTCGACGTCGTCGCGATTCCGGACGCGAACCCCGAAGGCCGCGACCTCGTCTTTCCTCCGACGGGCGCGGCGTACCGCGAGCATCCGGAGGCTCATGCCCTCTGGCGATGGCTCGGCCTCCATGCTCCGGACCTGGTGCTCGTCGTCGGCGACGACGGCGCCGGGCTCGCCGATGCGCTCGGGCGCTTCGACGTCGCCGGAGTGGCGCCGATTCCGGCGCGGGACGCCGCGGCCGGGGCCGGATGGCTCGCGACGCTGCCCGGCAACCTGCCCCCGTCGCCGGCCCGGCTCGAGCTCGAGGCGCGCCGCGCGCGCACTCCCGAAGCGCTCGCGAATCTGCTCGCGCCGATCTACGGGCAGGGCTTCGATCCCCCGATCTACATCGACGGCATGGCGCTCGTTGCGCATCTCGAGCTCGGCAATCTCGATCATGTCGAGGCGCTCGCCGCGCCGTACGTCGACGGCACGCGTGACAGCCTCGCGAGCCGCTTCGGCGCCTCGTCGCTCGTCCTGGCCGGCCATCTCGCGTTCGCGGCGCTCGCCGCGGAAACCGGCGATTCCCGCTACCTCGAGCGCGCCCGCGCCGCGGCCGATCTCGCGTTCACGGACGACGGCCGGATGCGCGAGGCGATGCCCGGTCACGGCGAAATGAGCGACGCGATCTTCATGGGCGCGAGCATCCTCGCGGCGGTCGGCGGCCTGACGGGCGAGCGCCGCTACTTCGACATGGCCGCGCGGCAGATCGACTACATGAACGCGATCGTGCGCCGCGACGACGGCCTGTATCGGCACTCGCCGCTGACCGATGCCGCCTGGGCGCGCGGCAACGGCTTCGCGGCGATCGGCTATGCGCTGACGCTGACCGAGCTGCCGGCGGACCATCCGGCACGCGCGCGGCTGCTCGCCGAGTACCGCGCGCTGATGACGACGCTTGCGCGCTGGCAGAACGCCGACGGCACCTGGCGGCAGGTCGTAGACGAGCCGGGCGCCTGGCACGAGACGTCGTCGACGGCGATCATCGGCTTCTCGATGCAGCGCGGGCTCAACCGCGGCTGGCTCGACGCCGCCGAGTTCGAGGGGCCGGCTGCGCGCGCCTTCCGGGCGGTCTCGGCGCGGACGGACGCCGACGGCGGCTTCGTGGACGTCAGCGAGTCGACGAACAAGCAGCCCTCGCTCGAGGCTTACCTGCTGCGCGAGGCGCTGCTCGGCCGCGATCCGAGAACGGGCAGCTTCGCGATGCTGTTCGCCGTCGAGCGCGCGGGTGCCGCGACCGACTGACTGGCCAGCGGCCGCCGGCTCGAAGCGATCTCACCCTTACCGTCGGACCCCGTTTCCCGTGCCGCGGCCGGCGCCGAAGCGCGCATAGGGCGTCGGGTCGACGAACAGACGATCGAGGAACAGATCGATCGACCTTGCCATGACGTCGATCGCGTCCGGCGCGTCGTTGTCGAAGGCGTGGTCGGCGCCCTGGATCAGCGTCAGCGCGGCGGGCACGCCGAGGTCGTGAAGCCGGTTGAAGAATTCGATGCTCGACGACACCGGGATCGTGTTGTCCGCCGTGCCGTGGATGAAAATCGTCGGCGCGAAATTCTCCGAGATGTAGCTCGTCGGCGATGCCGCGGCAATGTTCTCCGGTGTGGCCTGGCCTTCGGGAAACAGCCCCGTTGCAGTGCGCGCGTTCGCGAGCGGGTAGACGCCGATGCAGGCCTGCACGTCGGAGCTGACGCCTGCGTTGCCGCCGTCACCCTCGAGCTCCTGCATTCCGTTGGTGCCGGCCGCCATCAGCGCGAGCATGCCGCCGGCAGAGTAGCCGGCCACGGCGATCTTGTCGGCATCGATGCCGAGACCATCGGCGTTCGCGCGAGTCCAGCGGATCGCCGCCTTCGTGTCGTGAATCTGCGCCGGCCACGAGCCTTCGCTCTGCAGACGATAGTTCGCCGAGATGCTCGTGTAACCGAGGCGCCCGAGGGCGCGGGCGTCGCTGACGATGTAACGGGCGTTCTTGTTGCCGACGAAGAAGCCGCCGCCGAAAAGATGAACGACGGCCATGCGCTTGGGCGTGACGCCCTCGGGTGGATGGTAGACGTCCAGCAGAAGATCGATCTCTCCGCCCTTGCCGAATACGACGTCGCTTTCGACACGGAGCTCGCCCGCGTCGCGCTGCGTCTGCGCTCCGGCCGTTACCGCCGTCAGTGCCGGTGCTGCTGCCAGCACGCCGGTGGACTGCACGAACCTTCGCCTGCTCATACGATTCATAACGTCTCTCTCCCAGCCGATGCCACTTGCGCCGCCAATGGTACGCCAACTTCCCGGCTCGACGAGTCGGCGCGTCGGGCGCGCGGCGCGCGAGGACCGCAGAGCGCGCCTCCGGGCGTGCTGGCCGCCGCGCGCTCGGGCGCCCCGCGCCGCGCCGCAGCGTGTACAGTACACGACGGCAACTCTGTCGGAGGGCATCGTGGACGAGGGACCGCTGAAGGTGATTTCTTCGATGGCGACGCGCGGCGTGCTGGCCGAGCTCGCGTCCGAGTACCAGCGTGCGGCGCGTCAGACGGTCGATACGGAAGCGGCGGGCGGCGTCGACGTCGCCGAGCGTGTACGCGCCGGCGAAGAGTTCGATGTCGTCGTCCTCGCGAGCAAGGTCATCGACGAGCTGATCGCGGAAGGCCGCCTGACCGGGCCTCGAGTGGACGTCGTCAGCTCGCCGACCGCCGTTGCCGTGCGCGCGGGCGCCCCGCGTCCGGACATCGATTCGGAGGCGGCAGTCAGGCAGGCCGTTTCGACGGCGACGTCGTTGAGCTACTCGACGGGGCCGAGCGGCAGGTACCTCGAGAGCCTTTTCGATCGGTGGGGCATTCTCGGCGACATCCGTCCACGCATCGTCGTGCCGCCGCCGGGTGTGCCGGTCGCGACGCTGGTCGCCGACGGGGCCGCCGAGATCGGCTTCCAGCAGCTGAGCGAGCTGATCGGCCACCCGGGGATCGAGGTCCTCGGGCCGTTGCCGCCGAAGATACAGCGCGTCACCGTCTTCTCCGGCGCCGTTGGCGCGCGATGCCCGAGAGCGGATGCGGCCCGCGCGCTGCTCGCCTTCCTCGCAGCGCCCGCAACGGCCGACACCAAACGGCGCTACGGTATGGGTTCCCCCGGCTAGGGAAGCTCTGCACAGCCCCCGTGGTGGATGCGATGCAAGGCGAAAATCTGGTCGAAAGCGCAGCGTACACGGGAGTACGTGA
>JAFGNC010000196.1 GCA_016927175.1 Gammaproteobacteria bacterium
ACGCCGACGTCGCCGATGTCGTCGTAACGCAGCTCTGCGCCGACGTCGAGCCCGACGCGCGAGCCCTGGACGACCGAATGCTCGAAGCGGCCGCCGACGGTCCAGCGGCGATCGAACTGATCGATCTGAAACTCGTAGGTCGGGTCCGACAGCATGTTCCAGTCGTAGTACTGCGCGTAACCAGACGCCTGCCACCGTCCGCCGTCGAGCTCCGCCGACGCGATCCAGCGCGACGTCTCCCCCGTCGCGGTCGAGTCGAGAGCGCAGAACTCGTCGGCGCAGACGTCGGTGCCGATCGCCCGCTCGGGAATCTGCTCGGTCGGCCGCCACGTGGCGTGGTAGCCGTTCAACGTGACGGCGAGCGAGCCGAAACCGGTAGTGCGCAGGTATTTGCCCCATATCGCCGCGTGGTCCAGGTCCTCGGACAGCTCCCATGGGCCGTCGTAGGTCTTCCAGTTGCCCGCGAGGCTCACCGAGCCCTGTCCGACCTCACGCGTGGCCCCGGCCGCGAGTCGCTGCCAGCCGTATTCGCCGGTCTCGATCGACGCGAACGGCTCATCCCAGCCGTCTATCGTGCTGATGTGCGAGGACCCTGCCATCGAGAAGTCGCCCACGTCGGCCCTGTACGGCCCCTTCCGGTACTCGATGCGATCCACGACCTCCTGCATCAGTCCGTTGACGTCGAGATAGCCCTGTCCGTGGCCGTGGCTGCGCATGTTCCACGGCACGCCGTCCACGTAGGTCGTGAAATCCGTGCCGTGATCGAGGTTGAAGCCGCGCAGAAAGTACTGATTCGCTTTGCCGCTGCCGGAGTGCTGCGCTGCGATCAGCCCCGGCACGGCCTCCAGCAGCTCGGCCACGCGCAGGAGCGGCCGAACGGACAGGTCCGCACCGCCCACGGCGCCCTCGCTGGCCGCGCCGGCAGCGCCGATCAGCTCGGTGGCGCGGCCGAACACGACCACTTCCTCCATGGGTGCCGCGGCGCCCGGCTGGGCGCCGGCGGAGCCTGCGGCGAGCGCCCCCGCCACGGCGGCTGCCGCCAATCCGTAAGGACGGCGCGCCATGCCGTACCGCGGGTTTCCGTTCATCCCATGATCTGCCTGTCTCAACGCGAGCCTCCGTCGCCTTTTTTGGTCTCGAGCTTTGGTCTCGAGCTTCGGTCTCGAGCCGCCGGGCGGGCCAGCGGCTGCGGGATCACTGCTTCGACCGCAATGGTCGAGCGCCATTGCGCGGCGGTCACGCAATTAACGGTTCCGTTAACGTGTCCGCACGTTAGTTAACGCGCGCAAGGTCCTGAAGCTGCGTGGGCCCGGCGCCGGTGCCTCGTTCCGGTGCGCCCGTCGCGGCATTAGAAATCCACCCCGATTCCGTGGAGAATGTCCGCCTTCCGCCGCCGCGCCCGACGCGGCGTCGGCGGAGCGGGGCCGGCCACCGACGCCGCCGGACGGAATACGCAACGCACGCTCACAAGAAAGCCACCCAATGCAGCCGGTCATCGAAGTCCAGAACCTGTCGAAAACCTACGCGTCGGGGTTCAAGGCCCTGAAGCACGTCGACCTCCAGATCCGCCGCGGCGAGATTTTCGCGCTGCTCGGGCCGAACGGCGCCGGCAAGACGACGCTGATCAGCATCATCTGCGGGATCGTGAACCCGTCGGAAGGCGTCGTGACCGTCGACGGGCACGACATCGTGCGCGATTACCGTGCCGCGAGGTCCAGGATCGGGCTCGTGCCTCAGGAGCTGACCACCGACGCGTTCGAGACCGTCTGGGCCACCGTCACGTTCAGCCGCGGCCTTTTCGGCAAGAGCGCGAACCCGGCTCACATCGAGAAGGTGCTGAGGTCACTGTACCTGTGGGACAAGAAGGACTCGAAGATTCTGGCGCTGTCGGGGGGCATGAAACGGCGGGTCATGATCGCCAAGGCGCTGTCGCACGAGCCGACGGTGCTGTTCCTGGACGAGCCGACCGCAGGTGTCGACGTCGAGCTGCGGCAGGAGATGTGGAACGTCGTCCGGTCGCTGAGCGACTCCGGCGTCACGATCATCCTGACGACTCACTATATAGAAGAGGCGGAGCTGATGGCCGACCGGGTCGGCGTCATCAACGACGGCGAGCTCGCGCTGGTCGAGGAGAAGAATGCGCTGATGCGCAAGCTCGGCAAGAAGCAGCTGTCGCTCGAGCTGCACGAGCCGATTCCCGCCGTGCCGCCCGTGCTCGAAGGCTACGGCCTCGAGCTCGGCAGTGACGGCTCGGAGCTGATCTATACATACGACTCGCAGGCCGAGCGTACCGGCATCACGACGCTGCTCGGTCAGCTGCAGCAGGCGGGCATCACGTTCAAGGACCTGCACACGACGCAGAGCTCGCTCGAGGAGATCTTCGTCAGCCTCGTCAGGAGGCCCGGTGCCGCCGCCCCCGCGCCGCGGCCGCCCGGTCCGCAGGAGGCCGCACTGCAGTACGACGCCGAGAAAACCTGATGAACGTCTACGCAATCAAGGCCATCTACAAGTTCGAGATGGCGCGCACGTGGCGCACGCTGTTCCAGAGCATCGTATCGCCGGTGATATCGACGTCGCTGTACTTCGTCGTGTTCGGCGCGGCCATCGGCTCGCGGATCGACGAGGTCGAAGGCGTCAGCTACGGCGCATTCATCGTGCCCGGGCTCATCATGCTGTCGCTGCTGACGCAGAGCCTGTCGAACGCCTCTTTCGGCATCTACTTTCCGCGCTTCACGGGAACGATCTACGAGGTGCTGTCCGCGCCGGTCTCGTACGTCGAGATCGTGCTCGGGTACGTCGGCGCGGCCGCGACGAAATCGGTCATGCTCGGGCTGATCATACTGGCGACCGCCGGCTTGTTCGTGCCGCTCGAAATCGCGCATCCGCTGTGGATGCTCGCCTTCATGGTGCTGACGGCGGTCACTTTCAGTCTGTTCGGATTCATACTCGGCATCTGGGCCGAGAGTTTCGAGCAGCTGCAGATCGTGCCTTTGCTGATCGTGATGCCGCTCGCTTTTCTCGGCGGCACGTTCTATTCGATCAACATGCTTCCCGAATTCTGGCAGACGGTCACGCTGTTCAACCCGGTCGTGTACCTGATCAGCGGGTTTCGCTGGGCCTTCTACGAGATCTCCGACGTCCACGTCGCGGTTAGCGTCGGCATGGCCGGCGTGTTCCTCGTGGTCTGCCTCGCGATCGTCTGGTGGATGTTCAAGACCGGCTACCGCCTGAAGGCGTAGACGCCCGCGGCGGCGGCTTTCGCTCGGGGCGGCGGAAATATGATGCTTTTGTGACCAAACTGACGCGCCCCCAACGCCGCAGCAGCTTCGTCGAGGAAGTGACGGGCATTTCCACAACGTTATCCACAGGTTCTGTGGATATTAAACGTCACAGCCCGAACGCCGTGACGGCGAGGTATGACATGTACCCGACGAACACCGACAGCAGAACCGCGCCTTCGATGCGGTTGATCCGCCCGCCTCTGTCGTGCCTGAATCCGTAGCCGATCACGAACAG
>JAFGNC010000197.1 GCA_016927175.1 Gammaproteobacteria bacterium
GGGGTCAGGGCCCTTTTCCTGCGAAAAAGGGCCCTGACCCCTTTTTCTATGGGCCGATACGCGTGCGGACTTCCGTCAGCTCCGGAAAGAACGAAACGTCGAGCGCCTTCTTCAGGAATTTGACGCCGGCGGTACCCGCCGTGCCGGCTTTGAAGCCGATGATCCGCTCGACCGTCTTCATGTGGTGGAAGCGCCAGGCCTGAAAGTTGATCTCGATGTCGACCAGGCGCTCGCAGACCTCGTAGGCCGCCCAGTATTCGTCCGGGTGCTCGTAGATGACCTGGAAGACGTCGACGACACCGGGGTGGTGCTCGTAACGCTCGCTCCAGTCGCGTTCCACGCGCTCGAGCGGCACGCGGTGCCCGACGCGGTACAGATATCGCAGGAACTCGTCGTACAGGCTCGGGCTCTCGAGCGCGCGCTTCAGCTGCCTGTAGTACTCGAGATGGTGGCGGAACATCGGCACCAGGTCCCGCGCCTTGTTGCCGAGCTTGAACTCGAGCACGCGGTACTGCGGCGACTGAAAGCCCGAAGCCGTGCCGAGCCGGTCGCGGAACTCCGCGTACGCCTTCGGCGTCAGCGTCGCGAGCACGTCCCACTGCGCCGTCAGCTGCCGCTGCACGACCGTGACGCGAGACAGCGTCTTGATGCTGCGCGCCAGCTCGTCCTGCTTCAGGCATTCGATTGCGGCCTCGATCTCGTGCAGCACGAGCTTGAACCACAGCTCCGCGACCTGATGCTGAATGATGAACAGCATCTCGTCGTGGTGCTCGGGCTCCGTGACGGGCTTTTGCGCACTGAGCAGCGTGTCGAGCTGAAGATAGGTGTCGTAACGGACGCCGCGGCTCGAGGAGTCGGCGTCGCCGCCGCGGCCGGCCGAGATCGGCGCCGCCTGCTTTTCTTCGCCCGTCTTTGTCGTCATGCTGTCTTCCTGGACCGGCCCCCCGCGGGGCCGCTGACCTTTCGCGGCCGTCGAGTTTAACCCGTCGGCCCGTATCGGAGAAAATCGGGGGAGCAAGTCGAAACGATGACCGGATCGAACCGCCGCGGGCGCGCAAGCGCCGGAATTCGCCGCCGCCGCGCTACCCCTTGAGTTTCAACGTCAGTTCCGTCACTCAGATCTCGTCGAACCGTCACCTACCGTTCCCATGCGCATAAAACAATCCAGTGCGCCCGCCCGGCAGCAGGCGGCGGCGCACGGCCAGCGTCTCGATACTTTGGCCGCTAAAGGCTCCCGGCTGAAAGCCGCGCCCGAGCTCCCCGTCGACCGGAAGCGCTTCCTGAAGCTCTACTATGCGCAGGTCGCACCCGAGGATCTATCCGAAGATCCCGCAGCGCTGGCCGCGGCCGCGCTCGACCATGTCGCGTGGGCCGGGACCCGCCGCCGGGGCACGGCGAAGATCCGCGCCTTCAACCCGACCGTCGAACATAACGGCTGGACGTCGCGGCACACGATCGTCGAGATGGTCAACGACGACATGCCGTTCCTGGTCGATTCGGTGACGATGACGCTCGACACCCTCGGGCACTCGATCCACATCACGATCCACCCGATGCTGAGGATCGAGCGCGACGGCCGCGGCGTGCTGACAGGGCTCGGCGGGGGTCGCGAAGAGTCGCCGCGCGCGCGTACCGAGTCGTTCATCCATATCGAGATCTCCCGGCAGACCGACCCTAAGGTGCTGCGGCGGATCGAGACGGAGCTCGCCGCGACGCTGCGCGACGTCAGGATCGCGGTCGCGGACTGGCAGGCGATGCTCGCGCGGCTGCGGGAGGCGACCGACGAGCTGCGCGAGGCGGACGGCCCCCCGCCGGACCTGCAGCAGGAGTCGTGCGAATTTCTCGAATGGCTCGCGGACGATCACTTCACGCTGCTCGGCTACCGGGAGTACGAGCTCGAGCGCGGCCGTTCCGAGGACGTGCTGCGCATCATCGAAGGCACGGGCCTCGGCATCCTGCGCGAACGCGGGAAGCTGCCCGAGCCGTCGATCCTGACGGGCCCCGCGCGCGCCGAGGCGCGCTCGAAGCAACCGCTCGTGATCACGAAGGCCAACACGCGCTCGCGCGTCCACCGCCCCGCCCTGCTCGATTACGTCAGCGTCAAGGTCTTCGACGAACGAGGGCGGCCGTATCGCGAGCGGCGCTTTCTCGGCCTGTTCACGTCATCGGCCTACAACGAGATGCCGCGCGACATCCCGCTGCTGCGGCTCAAGGCCGCCCGGCTGCTCGAGCTCGCTGACGTCGAGCCGCGCAGCCACCGCGGCAAGATGCTGCAGCACATCGTCGACACGTTCCCGCGCGACGACCTGTTCCAGGCCTCCCTCGACGATCTCGTGCGGATCAGCAACGGCATTCTGGCCCTGCAGGAGCGGCGGCGAATACGCCTGTTCTGCCGCCGCGATCCCTTCGGCCGGTTCTATTCGTGCCTCGTCTATCTGCCGCGCGATCAGTACAGCGGCCGCGCGCGACGGCGCATCGAGCAGATCCTGCTCGACGGGCTGCGCGGCACGTCGGTCGAAGCGGCGGTCACGATGACCGAGTCCGCGCTCGCGCGGCTCAGCGTCAACGTTCGAACGGATCCGGAGGCGCCGGTCCTGCGGAACATGGGCAGGCTCGAGTCGCAGATCGAGGCCGCGATCGTCGGCTGGCAGGATCGGCTGCGCGCGGAGCTGCTCGAGCGGCTGCCCGAGGACGAAGCGCTTGCGCTGTACAACCGCTTCGCGGACCGCTTCTCGGCGGGCTATCGGGAAGAGGTGTCGCCCGAGCGCGCCAGCGAGGATCTGTCGAAGGTCGCGCGCGTCGCGGACGGAGCGAGCCGCCTCGAGATGGCCATGTTCCAGCCGGAGGGGCCGGGCCGGCGGCTGCGCTTCTCGACGTTCTCGCCGGACAGGCTCCCGCTGTACGTCGCGCTGCAGATCCTCGAGAACATGGGCCTCAAGGTGCTCGGCGAGCAGGTCTACTCTGCACGGCCGGAAGGCGGCGAGGTGTGGATCCAGGAGTTCGACGTCGAGCTGCACACCGACCAGCCCGTCGACGCGACCGCGGTCGCCGATCGCTTCATGGAGTGCTTCGAGCGCGTGCTGCGCGGCGAGGCCGACAACGACGGCTTCAACAGCTTCGTCGTGCTGGCCGGCATCGGCTGGCGCGACGCGCTCGTGCTGCGTGCATACGGCAAGTACCTCGCGCAGACCGGCATGCGCTTCAGCCTCGCCTACGTGCAGGAAGTGCTGGCGCGCTATCCGCTGCTCGCGTCGACGCTCGTAGCGCGCTTCAGGGCGCTGTTCGACCCGGAGCTCTCCGTCGAAGAGCGCGCTGCCGCCGACGCACGTCACGAGAAGGTGCTGAAAGCCGAGCTCGGCCGGATCTCGAACCTCGACGAGGATCGCATCCTGCGGGCCTTCGCCGCGGCCGTCAACGCGACGCTGCGCACGAACTTCTTCCGGACGGGCGGCGACGGAGAGCCGAAGCCGTATCTGTCGTTCAAGCTCGACTCCGCCAAGGTCGCGGACCTGCCGAAGCCGAGGCCGATGTTCGAGGCGTTCGTTTATTCGCAGCGTGTGGAGGGCGTGCACCTGCGCATGAGCCGCGTCGCGCGCGGCGGCATCCGCTGGTCCGACCGGCGCGAGGACTTCCGTACCGAGGTGCTCGGCCTGATGAAGGCGCAGCAGGTCAAGAACACGGTCATCGTTCCGAACGGCGCCAAAGGCGGATTCGTCTGCAAGCGCCTGCCCGTCGGCGACCGCGAAGCCCAGCAGCGCGAGGTCGTCGGCTGCTACGAGACCTTCATTCGCGGCCTGCTCGATGTGACGGACAACATCGTCGACGATCGCGTCGTGAAGCCGCCGCAGGTCGTGACTCGCGACCCGGACGACCCCTACCTCGTCGTCGCCGCGGACAAGGGCACTGCGACCTTCTCCGACATCGCGAACGGCCTGGCCGCCGAATACGACTTCTGGCTCGGGGACGCCTTCGCGTCCGGCGGCTCGGCCGGCTATGACCACAAGGAGATGGGCATCACCGCCCGAGGCGCCTGGGAATCCGTCAAGCGGCATTTCCGGGAGATGGGGCGCGATACGCAGAAGGAGCCGTTCACGGTCGTCGGCATCGGCGACATGTCCGGCGACGTCTTCGGCAACGGCATGCTGCGATCGACCGAGATTCGGCTGATCGCGGCATTCGATCACCGGCACATCTTCGTCGATCCCGACCCCGACCCCGCCGTGAGCTTCGAGGAGCGGCGGCGGCTTTTCGAGCTGCCGCGCTCGACCTGGGAGGACTACGACCGCAAGAAGCTTTCGAAAGGCGGCGGCGTCTACTCGCGCCAGAGCAAGGCCATCAAGCTGCACGCGGCCGCGCGCGCGCGGCTCGGCATCGACACCGATACGGTGACTCCGCCCGAGCTGATCCGCGCCGTGCTCGCCGCCGACGTCGATCTGCTGTGGAACGGCGGCATCGGCACGTACGTCAAGGCGAGCGACGAGTCTAACCAGAGCGCCGGCGATCCCACCAACGACGCCGTGCGCGTCAGCGGCAAGGACCTGAAGTGCCGCGTCGTCGGCGAAGGCGGGAACCTCGGCTTCACGCAGCTCGGCCGCATCGAGTACGCCCTGAGAGGCGGCCGCATCAACACCGACTTCATCGACAACTCGGGCGGCGTCGACTCCTCCGACCGCGAGGTCAACATCAAGATCCTGCTGAACGGCGCCATGAAGCGCGGCGAGCTGACGAGGCCGCGCCGCAACCGCCTGCTCGCGTCGATGACGGACGAAGTCGCCGACCTCGTGCTGCAGAACAACTACGGCCAGACGCAGGCGCTGTCGATGATGAGCGCCCGCTCGCTCGAGCGGCTCGGCGAGCACCAGCGCCTGATCCGCGTGCTCGAGGCGCAGAACCTGCTCGACCGCGCGGTCGAGTTCCTGCCGAGCGACGAGCAGATCGAGGAGCGCCGCAAGGCGGGACGGGGCCTGACGCGGCCCGAGCTTGCCGTGGTGTTGAGCTACTCGAAGATCCAGCTGACGGCGAGCCTCGTCGACAGCGACATTCCGGACGATGCGTACTGCTCGAAAGAGCTCGAGCTCTACTTCCCGAAGGTGCTGCAGCAGCGTTTCGAGCCGCTGATTCAGACTCACCGGCTGCGTCGCGAGATCATCGCGATGCTGATCTCCGGCAGCATGATCAACCGCATGGGACCGTTCTTCGTGCTGCGGGCTCGCGACGAGGTCGGCGCGAGCTCGGCGCAGGTCGCGCGCGCGTACTCGATCGTGCGCGAAGTGTTCGGCCTGCGGTCGCTGTGGCGCAGCATCGAGGCGCTGGACTACCAGGTGCCCGCCGAGATGCAGTACTCGACCGTGTTCCAGATCAGCCGCATGGCGCGCCGTGCCGTGTACTGGTTCCTGCAGCGGTATCCCAGCAGTCTCGACATCGTGCCGACGATCGAGCGCTTCAGACCCGGAGTCGCGCGCGTGCAGGAATCGCTTGCGAAAGTCCTGTCCGGCGGAGCCGAGCAGCGTTTCGACGCCGATCTCGCGCGCTTCGACGAGGCCGGGCTCCCGCGCTCGATCGCGAAGCAGATCGCGTCGCTGACGGTCATGACGCAGCTGCTGGAGATCGTGAAGCTTGCGAACGACCGCGGCATCGACCCGTCGGACGTCGCGCGGGCGCATTTCGAGCTCGGAGCGAAGCTGCGGCTCGACTGGATCCGCGACCGGATAGAGGCGCTCGACGTCGACAACTACTGGCAGGCGCTCGCGCGCGGTCAGCTGCTCGAGACGCTGACGCGCGAGCATCGGGACGTGCTGAGCAGCATCGTCGCCGGAGCCGGCGGCGGCGATCTGAAGGCGGCGGTCGACACGTGGCTCGCGACAACGTCGGACGGCATCGCGCGCGTGCAGAACGTCATCGACGACATGCGGGGGACGGGCGTCGCCGACTTCGCGACCCTGAGCGTCGCGCTGCGCGAGGTGGAGCGGCTGCGGCGGGTATGAGTCGGCCGCGCCTTGATCTGCGCCCGCCGACACCGAACAATAGCCAGCCATGAACAACAGAACCCGCGCCGAGCTCGGCAAACTCGTCCTGGTCCGTCACGGCCAAAGCGACTGGAACCTGAAGAACCTGTTCACCGGCTGGACCGACGTCGACCTGACCGAACAAGGCATCCGCGAGGCCCGCGACGCGGGCCGCACGCTGAAGGAAGCGGGGCTCACGTTCGACATCGCCTTCACGTCCGTGCTCGTCCGCGCGATCCGCACGCTGTGGCTCGTGCTCGACGAGATGGACCTGATGTGGATTCCCGTCGAGCGTCACTGGCGGCTCAACGAGCGGCACTACGGTGCGCTCCAGGGCCTCGACAAGGCCGAGACCGCGGCCAGGCACGGCGCCGAACAGGTCAAGATCTGGCGCCGCAGCTACGACATCCCTCCCCCGCCGCTCGAACCCGACGACGCGCGCCACCCGAGCCACGATCCGCGCTATGCCGAGCTGCCGGCGACTGCGGTGCCGGCCACCGAATCCCTGAAGACGACGCTTGCGCGCGTGCAGCCCTACTGGGAAGACCGCATCGTCGCGGAGCTGCGCAACGGGCGTAACGTGCTGGTCGCGGCCCACGGCAACAGCCTGCGCGCGATGGTCAAGATGCTCGAGAGCATCTCCGACGAGGAGATCGTCGGGCTCAACATCCCGACCGGCGTGCCGCGCCTGTACGAGCTCGACCACGGCCTCGAGCCTGTGCGCGCCGAGTACCTCGGCGATCAGGAAGCCATCGCGGCCGCCGCGCAGGCCGTCGCGAACCAGGCCGCCGCGAACCGACCCAAGGCCTGAAGCGATGCTGTACGACCTCGGCGAGTTCCGCGTTCAGACCATCGGTGATGAGTTCTTCGTCGCTCCGAGCGCGTCCGTGATCGGCCGGGTCAGCCTCGGCCGCGACGTCAGCGTCTGGTTCAACGCCGTGCTGCGCGGCGACAGCTCCGCGATCACGATCGGCGACCGCAGCAACGTGCAGGACACGGCCGTGATCCACGTCGACGGGGACGCGCCGACGGTCGTCGGCGCCGACGTCACGATCGGCCATGCGGCGACGGTGCACGGATGCACCGTCGGCGACTTCAGCCTCGTCGGGATCGGGGCGACGATCCTGAGCCACGCGGTGATCGGCAAGTACTGCATCATCGGCGCCAATGCGCTGATCACCGAGCGGAAGGAGTTTGCGGATCGGTCGCTGATCGTCGGTGTGCCGGCGAAACGCGTGCGTGAGGTGACCGACGAAGAGATGGAGATGCTGCGCGAGAGCGCTGCGCATTATGTCGAGCAGGGGCGGAGGTATCGGCGGGAACTGATGGCGCGGTAGGCGCCGAGCTAGCAGCGGACGGAATGCGGGTCGACGCGGTCACGGTGCAGATGCGCCAAATTTTGCACGCCGCTCATGTCGGACGTAGCGCGACAGAGAGAGCGCCTCTGCGGCCGAAGGAGTGGTGGTAGCCGCGCGCAGCGAGACTGGTGCATCCAAAGCCCAAATATCTGTGTCCTAGTTCTTAGGAGAAGGCCCTTTGGAGAAGCCCGATGCCCGCGAAATCCCGCTTATCACTGCCCATTGCCGCAGCCTTGTCGGCGGCGCCACTGCTCGCACAGGCTCAGCCGGCATCACCGAGCACGCCCTTGATTGGATTGACCGTCGGCATGAGCCTGCTGTTCGTGCTCGGCATCATCGCCATTGCGTTGCTTGGCCCACAGTGGATGCTGCGAAGCGCGATGCGCGAGCGCGCGGCGCTTGTCGATAAGCTGCTCGCAGCAGGTCAGCCCGTGCCGCCGGAGCTCTTGAAACCGCCATCTCTGCCGAGCCCGGCGCCTTTGCCGGCACACCAGCAGCTGGCTCTGGATCGGATACGCTCGCTGAGACGTGGTGTCGGGTTGCTCGCTTTGGGCGCGGGCATCGCGGCCGTGGCCTACTTCGGCTTCGACTCGCCGCGCATGGCGTCCTGGGGGCTCTTGTTTCTCGCACTGAGTATCGCGAGCTTCGTCAATGCCAGGTTCTTCGCCGGTGAGCGTGCGGGCGATTGAGTCCGATACTGGCCGATCGCGCCGTACAGACCGACGTCGCGCTCGTTGCCCGGGTCGTCGCTACTGACGATCGGGTTGCGTTCGAGCTACTCGTCCGCCGTCATCAGTCGCCGCTGCGAAACTTTCTGCGGCGGCTGACCCATGAGGATGCGTCGCGTGCCGACGACCTGGCTCAGGAGGCTTTCATCAAAGCCTATCGGGCGCTCAGCGACTTTCGCGGGGAAGCGAGTTTTCGAAGCTGGCTTTATAGTATCGCCTACCGCGTGTTTCTCAATGACGAGCGAGGCCGGCACCCGCACACGGAGTTCGACGAGGCGGTCCACTCGCCTGTGATCGACAGCACGAGCCGCTACGACGACCTGACCGACATCGAACGTGCGCTGGCCGGGCTCACGCCGCGCCAGCGGGCCGTGTTCGATCTTCACTATCGAAAGGGGATGGCACACGGTGAGATCGCCCTGACCTTGCA
>JAFGNC010000198.1 GCA_016927175.1 Gammaproteobacteria bacterium
CCTCGTCGAACGCTTCCGCTACACGGACGGCGACGTGCGCTTCGACGGCATCTTCCCGGGACCCGCGCCCGTGACGGGCGCCGAGTTCGCGGCCGCGCGCGGCGTCGCGCCCGAGCTCAGCGTCATCGCCACCGGCGCTCCGCTCGACCCTGCAGCGCTCGTGCAGGAGCACGGCCACTGGGTCGTCGACAAACAGTACGAGGCGCTGCAGAACGACGTGCGGCTGAACTTCCTCCTCGGCGGGCACAGCTTCACCGTCGGACTGTACACGGCCGATTACCAGATGGCGGACCGCTGGAGCCTCGGCAATCAGCTGCTGATGGACGCCACGAATCGGCCGAGCAGGCTGCTGCTGCCCGGAGTGACGAGCCCGGAAGGCTTCACCCGCTATTCGACGTTCAACCTGCTCGCCGATTACGACGCAACTCAGTTCGGCGTCTATCTGTCGGACGAGTGGCAGGTCACGGACGCGCTGCGGCTCGATTTCGGCGTGCGCTACGACGACGAGGACGTCGACGCGCGCATCAGCAACGGCGTGCCGGACGTCGACCTCGACGGCGATCCGGCCACGCCGTACGACGTCGCCTCGCTCGCGGGCGACGCGTTCACCGAGAGCAGCCACGCCTTCGACGACACGGCCTGGTCTGTCGGCTTCAACTACGAGGTGAACGACAGGCACGCCTTCTTTGGCCACTACACCGAGTCCGCCAAGCTGCCGCACTTCGACGACATTCGTAACGGCGTGCTGCAGAAGGACAACGTCACGAACATCGAGCTCGGCTACAAGAACAGCTTCGATACGCTCGGCACGTTCCTGACGTTCTTCGAGACGGAGTTCGACAACGTGCCGTTCAACGACATCCTGCCTGACGGCACCGTGCTCCAGCGGCGGGCGGAGACGCTGACCCGCGGCATCGAGGTGGAAGGCGTGTACCGGCCGATCGACCCGTTCGGCCTGGAGTTCAGCGTGACCGTTCAGGAGCCCGAGTATGAAAACTTCACCGGCGCGGAGCTCGACAACACCGGCAACCAGATCCGCCGGATCCCGGAGACCATGGCGCGATTGATCCCGACGTTCTACCTGGCGGACGGCAGGGGCGAGGCGTACGTCAGCGTCTCGTATTTCGACGAGCGCTTCTCGAACGACGAGAACACGATCGCCCTGCCTTCGTACACGAAGGTCGACGCCGGCTTCATCTACGACGTCAACGAGTCCCTGTCGCTGCAGATCGTGGGTGACAATCTGACCGACGAGGTGGGGCTGACGGAAGGCAACCCGCGCACGGATATCGGCGCCGGAGGCATCGGCGCGATCTACCTTGCGCGGCCGCTGTTCGGCCGATCGTTCCGCGTGTCGGCGGACTATCGCTTCTGACGGCGTCATGGCTCGCAGCAGGCATCGATAGACTCGTACGGAAGTATTTGCAGACTCACCGGGAACGAGCGGCGGCGGACGGGCGCCCGGGGCGCGGGGCTGATAAAGTGCCGGCTCCTGACCCACTCGGAAGCCCCGAATGAACGCTCGAATCCGGCTCCTTGCCGCCGCCCTCGTCTGCCTCCTTCCGTGGCCCCTGCTCGCGCAGATCGGCGTGCCGCCGCGGCCGCTGCCGGACGGTCCGTTCGTGATCGACACCGCGGAGCAGGGCCCGGTCCGTGTGACCGTCGTGAAGGGGCTCGATCGCCCGTGGGATCTGAAGTTCCTGCCGAGCGGCGACATTCTCGTGACCGAGCGGCCGGGGCGCCGCCTGCGGATCGTGCGGGACGGCGTGCTCGATCCGCGGCCGATCGCGGGTCTTCCCGACATCGACGACGGCAGCGGCGGCGGGCTGATGTCGGTCGCGATTCACCCGCGGTTCGCCGAGAACGGCTGGGTGTATCTGACGTACACGAAGGCCGCGGAGTCCGGTCACCGCGCTGTGGGGCTCGCGCGCGGGCGGCTCGAGGGGGCGGCTCTGACCGACGTGCGTGAGCTGTTCGCGGCCGAGGAACCGGGGGGCGGCCCGGCTCCCGGCCTGCCGCTGATCTTCGGCCCCGACGGCTATCTCTACATGGGCGTCGGCGGCGCGAACGACGAGATCGCGCAGCGCGGCGACTCCTATTACGGCAAGGTGCTGCGGTTCAACGACGACGGCACCGTGCCGGAGAATCCGTTCGCCGGCCGCCAGGGCTTCAAGCCCGAGATCTACACGCTCGGCCATCGGAACATGGTCGGCATGACGGTCCACCCGTCGACCGGGGCAGTCTGGCAGAACGAGAACGGTCCGCTCGGCGGGGACGAGGTCAACATCCTGAAGCCGGGCGCCAATTACGGCTGGCCGCTCGTCAGCTACGGCCGCGACTACAGCGGCGCCCCCGTCTCGAAAATGCGGACGATGGTCGGCGTCGAGGATCCGGTGCTGTTCTGGAACCCGTCCATCGCGATCTCCGGCATGACGTTCTACACGGGCGAAGTTTTCCCCGAGTGGCAAGACAACCTGTTCGTCGGCGGACTGCAGTTCGGCCGCATCGCGCGTACCGGACAGATGCACCGGATCGTGTTCAACGAGGACTGGCAGGAGATCCGCCGCGAGGCGCTGTTCGTCGAATTGCGCCAGCGCATCCGTGACGTGGAGCAGGGGCCGGACGGGCTGCTGTATGTGCTGACCGACGAGCAGGATGGCGCGCTGCTGAAGCTCGAGCCCGCCGAGTAGACGCGTGCGGGACACGATCGGAGGAACAGTCGATGGACATGAAGGCCGTCAATCCCTGGACCTGGCAGGACGCGTTCCATTTCTCGCACGGTGTCGATGTCCGGGGCGCAGGGCAACTGCTTTTCCTCGCCGGTCAGACGTCCGTGAATCCCGACGGCAGCGTGCTGCACCCGGGAGACATGGCCGCGCAGCTCGACCGGGTATTCGACAACCTGGAGACGGTGCTGGCGCAGGCGGGGCTGACGATGGCGAACGTCGTGCGGCTGAACTACTACGTGACGGACATGGAGGCGTTCGCCGCGGCGAGGGCGAAGGTGGAAGCGCGGCTCGCGTCGTTGGCCGTCAAGCCTTCGGGTTGCCTGCTCGGCGTCACCCGTCTGTCCCAACCGGACCTTCTCGTCGAGATCGAGGCGACGGCCGTGGCCTGAGGCCGAAGCCCGCGACTTCCGGGGACACGCGTTCGCGCACCTGCGCCGCGGCGGACCGGCATTCCCGCTCGACGTGCTGGCCCCGACGATCACCGTCATGGTGACGTGTGGCCGACGGCGCGTTCGAGGAGCTCTGCCGAAAAAAGCTCATCGGCGAGCGAGGCTTTTCCAAAATTTGCAATCGAGGGGGTGTCGAGATCCTCTACGACCATGGAGCGTCTCACAGCGCGATCGGCGTGGTTTTCTCGTTGACATCGCGTGATCGATTGCTCACGCTACTGATTAGCTCGAGAGCAAGAATATCGAGCTCCGGCCCTGAGTTGAACCAAGAATAAGCACAACAAGAGCCGCCACAAATGGCCGAGCGGATCGCAGACGAAGAGTTGTTCCGTTCCCTGGTGGGCCGTGCCGTCGCCGACCCGGCGACGCAAAGCGCCGTGCTGTCCGACGCATCGCACCAGTGCGCGTACCCGGACATCCCTGGCGTCCTGGAGCGGATCGGACGGGCCTTGTCGTCCCGCGGCGTCGAGCCGGGACACTGCCTGATCCTCGAGATCAACAACGGCGTGCCCGCGGCGCTGACGGCGCTCGCGTTGCTGGTTGCCGGCTTCAGCTTCATGCCGTCGCCTGCCGCGGGACGCGGCGCTCGCGCCGGACAGGCGTCCGCAGCCCGTCCGCGCTTCGCCCGCTGGGTCGTCTCGGTCGCGCCGGGCACTGCATCGCTTGCCGAGGTATCGGAGTGGCTCCACGTCGAGCCGAATGACGCGTTCGCCGAAACGGCGCAAGCGCCGCCGGCGGATCGGCCGAGGCTCTTCTTCAGGACGTCGGGCAGCCTCGGCGCTGCCAAGCTGGCCGCCTACACGTACCGGAACTTCTATCGGAATGCGCTGAATGCGCAGAGGGTGCGCGCGTTCGACCCATCCGACCGTATCGCGCTGCCGACTCCGATCTATCACGTATACGGCCTCGGTGCCGGCTTCCTGCCCGGACTGATGGGCGGCGCGTCGATCGACTTCCAGGACCGGAGCAACGTGCTGCGCTACCTCGAGCGCGAAGCGGAGTTCCAGCCGAACGTCGCCTTCATGACTCCGACGTTCTGCGAAATGCTCGTGCGCAGCCGCCGATCGCCGCGGCCTTACCGGTACATGATCACCGGGGGCGACTGCATCAGCGAGTCCACGTTCAAGCGTTGCGAGGACCTGCACGGCACGCTGATCGGCCAGTACGGGGCGACGGAGCTGGGTGTCGTTTCGGTCGGCAGCGTCGACGACCCCTACGAGACTCGCGCTGCCGGTGTCGGCAGGCCCTTGGAAGGCGTCGAGGTACGGATCGTGAACCTGCCGGCCCTGCGGGGGCACAGCGACTGCGGAGAGCTGCAGGTGCGCCATGCGTACGGTTTCGAAGGCTACGTGGACCTCGACGGCCGCAGTCTCGTGCCGCCGAACGCCTTCGACGACGGCTGGTACCGCACCGGCGACCTGGCGTCGATGTCCGATCGCGGCAACCTGAGGATTCACGGCCGCTGCGATCTCAGTGTGAACCGGAACGGCATGCTGCTGCCGCTCGCCGAGGTCGAAAGCCGAATGCGCGAGCTCGACGGCGTCGAGGAGGTGGCGGTCGTGACCGCGGACTCGGAGACGATGCGCGGCAAGGCACTCGTCGCCTTCTGCGTGGTCGGCAGGAGGAATTCGCCGTCGGGGCAGGAGCTGCGGACGCGATTCGCGCAGCGCGTCGCGGCGTTCTCGGTGCCGGACGTCGTGCGGGTCGTCGCGGCGCTCCCGAAGCTCGAAAGCGGCAAGGTGGACCGGCGGGCATTGTCCGCGCTGGCCCTGCAGCCGGATGCGGCGAGCGCGTGAGCATCCGCTCGCGCCGCGGCCGGGGGAATGCCGACCGCGGCACGACCTCGCTTCGCCGCCCGAACGCCGATCTCTCCATACGACACCCGCACGACATCACACCAACTGAACGGAAGCGATGACCACGACGACCACGGCTACTGTGATCGACGCGCTGAAGTGGATCCTCGCCGACGAGATGGACCTCGGCCTGACGGCAGACCAGATCAACGCGACCGTCCCGTTGCTCGAGGATGGCCTGAATCTCGATTCGATCGCCATCGTCGAGCTGATCGCGGTCCTCGAGGAGCGATTCGCGTTCCAGTTCCACGATGCGGACCTTCGAACCGCGTCGTTCGCCAATCTGGAAGCGCTCGCAAAGGTCATCACGGCGCGCACCGCAGGACGAGAACCATGACAGAGATCGCTCGCAGAAGGTTGAACCGGCGCGTCAGCGAATTCGGTCCCTCGAATGCACTGGTCGGCGCAATGACGAACGCCGTCGGCCCGGCCTCTTCGACCGGCGCCATTCTGTGGGGGCTGGGCGTCGCCGAGGTCAAGACGGCCAGGCGGCTGGCGAGGCACGGCGTGCCGTCGCTGCAGGTGCGCCTCGGTGGCGCGGCGTTCTCGAACTTCGACGTGCGGGTCGAGACCTACCGAAAGCACGGCGTGGAATACTGCAGGGCCGCGATGGACAAGCTGCAGGCCGAGCAGGGCGCCGGTTCGTTCATTCTGATGGGCAACTGCGCGGCCGCGAACGTCTGCCTCGCGGCCGCATTGGCCGACGACCGGGTCAGCGGTCTGATCATGAGCAACCCGCACGTGAATTTCGCTCAGGTACTCGGCGGGTCGATCGGGAAAAGGCTTTTTCGCGTCAGAACGTGGCGCAACGCGCTGGGCGGGCGTACCGCCCTGCGGCGGGCAGCTCGCGCGCTCGGCGCGGCCGTGGCCGCGTCTCTACGTAAGGCTGCCGACGACCCCGCGAGACTGGTCCGCCCAGCCGGCACCTTCGATCCGCTTCGAGGTCTGCCCGACGACGTGATCGCGAGGCTTCGCGCGCTGTCCGATCGAGGCGTATCGATTCTGATCGCCTGCGCGGAAGGAGACGACAGCTTCCACTACCTGAGCCGCTGTCACGGCCGGGCTCTCGAGGCGCTGCAGCAGAGCGGCAGGGTGACGTTCGAGCGAGTCGCAGCGCAGGCTCATGTGTTTTCCACCGACGACGCGGCCGCCGAGCTGCTGAACGACGCGGTATCGCAGTGGATCGAGCGGGTCGTCGCGCCGGCTATCGCGCGCACCCTTCGACCGGCCGTCCCGATGCCCGGCACTGTACGATACCCGTTCCCCGAGGTCGGGCGCGACGCCGGGCTCGGTCCGCACCCGGAAAATCCTTATCATCGACAGCGGGGACAGGACGAGGTGCGGCTGTGAACGATAGACTCCGTGACGACTCGCGGACCGGGCGAGCCCCGTGGCTGAAGGCATTGGCGTGGCTCGCGCTGATCGCCGGCCTCGCCATCGGCGCCGTGGCCCTCGCGGCGCCGGTCGGCGTCTGGCTCGGGCTGTGGGATTTCCGGACCGGCTTCCAGCTGCTTTTCAGCGTCGCGAGCCCGTGGGGCGATACCGTCGCGATCGCGGCGGCGGTGACGGGCGTGGTCGTCGTTCTCCTCGCCGCGGTGCTGCGCACGGGGAACGCGGTGAAGCTCGGCGTGCTCGCGTTCGCCGGCGCGCTGATCGCGTGGGCCGGTCACGCGGTGCCGGAGTCGTACCGCCCCGACGAAAGCGTGCCGCCGATCCACGACATCTCGACCGATACCGAGGACCCGCCGCAGTTCGTAGACGTGCTGCCGCTGCGCGCGGACGCCCCGAACACGACGGAGTACGGCGGCTCTCCGGACATGACCCCCGAGCGACTCGCGGAGCTCACGCGCGAGGCGTACCCGGACGTCACGACCGTCACGCTGCCGGTGCCTCCGGAGCAGGCGTTCGAGCGCGCTCTGGCCGCCGTCGAAGAGCTCGGCTGGGAGCTCGTCGCGGCGGCGCCCGAGGACGGGCGCATCGAGGCCACCGACACGACGTTCTGGTTCCGCTTCAAGGACGATGTCGTGATCCGGATCCGCGCGGCGGACGGCGGGTCGGAGATCGACGCGCGCTCGGTCTCGCGCGTCGGCGGCGGCGACGCCGGCACGAACGCGGCGAGGCTCCGGGAATTCTTCGAGCGGCTCGAGGAGAGCGGCTGACGCGGGCGACGGAGGCGATGCTTCAGTCGTCGAGCTGCCCGCGAATGGCGCCGCCCGGATACTCGTCGTTGTGGATGTTGACGTAGTAGTCCGCCGGCGATGCCAGGATCGCTTCGACGACGTCCGGCGGCGCGCTCGTCAGCCCCACCAGCGTGCCCTCCGGATCGGTGCCGACCGTCATCGGCACGACGACGCCGCCGGATTCTCCCTCGGCGCCCTGATGGATGTGCATCGCGGTCGGCTCGCCGATGTTCGCGTGGCTCAGCTCCCAGCTGATCTGATGGGTTTCTGAGTCCACCGTCACGGTGCCCTCGCCCTCGCCGTCCGAATCGCCTGAACCACTGCCGCCGGACAGCGAGACGTCGAAGGACGTCTCCTCGGCCGCCGTCGTGCCCGGCCCGAGCAACAGGGCCAGCGATGCCGCGGCAAGGGCCGACAGTCGGTTCATGTATCGCTCGGTGTTCATTTTCTTCTCCTTCGGATCGCCGGTCGCCACAATCCAATGAAGCACGCAGCCGGGCGGCCGTCAACGACGGCGACTACCGAGCCTCGCGGCTATCGTCCTTGGGCCTGCCTGCCCGGGCGACCCTCCCGAGCCGCAGGAACATCCCGGTGCTATGATCGATGGCACTCGGCCGGTCCTGGATCCGGACGAAGAGGGGGAGAAGCGATGACTCGACGACTGCTCGGACTGACCTGCCTCGTGCCGCTGGCCTGCATCGCGGGCGCGGCGCAGGCGCACCATTCGGTTTCCGCGAATTTCGACCTGAACCGGCGGATCGAGATCCGCGGCACGGTCGTCGACTTCAAGCTGCGCAGCCCCCACTCCTCGCTCGTCGTGCGGGGCAGGGCCTTCGAGAACGGCGCTCCGCTCGACGAATCCGAGCAGGACTGGGAGATCGAGTCGAGCGCGCTGAAGGGACTCGCGAGCAGAGGGATCACCGCCGATTCCATCACGCCCGGCGACACGATCATCGTCGTCGGCTCACCGCATCGGCGCGGCCTGCACCGCGCCAACTCGAGCGAGTTCCTCGCCGCGGACCGCTCGCCGCTCGGCAGCGTCTCCGGCGGAGCGGCCGAGCGCGACCCGGCGAGCCTCGTGCCGCCCGGGCTCGTCGCAGCCGAGCGCGTGACGGGGCGCTGGCGCCCGCCGTATCAACCGGAGGGCAAGACGTCGGCGCTGCCTCTGAATGAAGCCGGGCTCGCCGCGTGGCGCAGTTACGATCAGGCGCTGTCGCCCGCCAACACCTGCGAGCCGATGAGCATTCCGGTCGTTTTCAACGCGCCGAGCTACTTCGTGGACATCCGCTTCGGCGACGGCAACGTCGTGATCCGGAACGAAGCATACGACGTGCACCGAACCGTGCCGCTCGGCAGCGAGTTCGCGCCCGCCGATCCCGACGGCCAGTGGGGCCGGGTCCGGGGCCGCGTCGAGGGCGACACGCTCGTCGTCGAGAGCCGCGACTACCCGCCGTCGAAATGGGGTCTCGGCGCCGCGACGCAGATCAACGGCGGCGGCGCCGACGTGCCCTCGAGCGAGCGCAAGACGGTGACCGAGCGCTTCTCCGTCAGCGACGACGCGCTGACGCTGATCTACGAATATACGCTGTTCGATCCGGCCTACATGCGAGAGCCGCACGACGCGCGCATCGAGATGGCCCGTGTCAGCGACGATTCGCCGATGTACCCGTACGACTGCGACGTCGATTCCGCGTCGATGTTCTCGCGCGCCCCCGAAGAGACTCTCCTCGAACGCGAATGACTGCACCGGCGCGTCGTTGCGCGCCGCGCTGCACGGTGATAGTCTCGAAAATGCGACTGCAATAGACGCAAGACGATCGCGATAAAAAGGGGCGAATCGAAGGGCATGGGGATGCCCTTCGATTCATGAGCCAACAGGGGAGGACTTATGAAGATCTCGAACAGGGCGGGCGCGCCGTGGTGCGCCCGCGTGCTGCCGTTAGCTATCGCACAAGCGCTTGGAACTCTTTCGCCCGGCCGTCAGGCCGCCTGCCGTAGAAGCCTCAAGCCCGCCGTCTTCGCCGCTTCCGGCGGCGCGATGCTCGCTTCCGCGCTGGCAATCATGCCGTCGAGTCCGGCAGTAGCCCAGCAGCAGGAGGCGGCGAGCCAGCAGGTCGAGGAAATCACCGTCACGGGCTCGCGCATCATGCGCCAGGATTTCACGGCCAACGCTCCCATCACGACCATCGATCAGAGCACGTTCCAGAACACGGCTACCGTCGGCGTCGAAACAGTCCTGAATCAGATGCCGCAGTTCGTTCCTGCCGTTACGCAGTTCACGACGACCGACGTGCAGCAGACGGCGAACAACACCATCGGCGGCGCCTTCGTCAGCCTTCGAGGCCTCGGCCCGAACCGCAACCTGGTGCTGATCGACGGCAAGCGCGCGCAGCCGGCGAACCCTCAGATGTACGTCGACTTCAACCTGATCCCGTCCGCGGCCATCCAGCGCGTGGAGCTGATCACGGGCGGTGCTTCGGCGGTGTACGGCGCCGACGCGGTCGCCGGCGTGGTCAACGTGATCCTGAAGGACGACTTCGAGGGCGCCGCGGTCGAGGCCCGATTCGGCGACACGCAGCACGGCGGCAACCAGGAGACGCTGGTCTCGGGCTTGATCGGCGCGAACATGGCCGGCGACCGCGGCAACGTGATGCTCGGTGTCGAGCGCGCGACCCGGTCGAAACAGCTGCAGTGGGAGCGTGACTGGCGCATCAACGAGATGCGCGATCCCGCCACACCGGCCACGGCTTTCGGCTGGGGCAGCGATACATGGCTCAGCAGCACGGTCGGCATCACGGGCTTGAATGCTCTGAACGTCGGCAACCTGCCCAGCCAGGATTTCGTCAACCAGATGTTCGGCGAGGCCGACGCCTGCGCGAGCAGCGATCCGAACTTCTTCGGGCATACGGCCGGCGTCTGTCCCCAGAACGCGAACGGCACGAATCTCGGTGTCCCGAACAACGCCCGCTTTCTGATCGATCGCTCCACGGGGCAGATCTATACGGGCCTGATGCAAGCCGCGGGCGCAGCGGGCTCTTATCGCTACAACGGCCCCATGGAGGGCGACCACTTCGGTAACTTCCAGGGCCTGCCGTTCCGCGTCGTGCAGCCGGACGGCACGATCAAGGAGAACAACTTCTGGCAGTGGGCCTCGAGTCCCCTGGAGCGCAACTCGGCATTCGCCAAAGGCCATTTCGACGTCTCCGATAACGTGACGATCACGGGGCAGGCGCTGTTCTCCCGAAGCCAGAGCAGGCAGAGCCTCGGCCTCACGGCCGACAACATCACGTTCTGGGGCGCCCCGGTGCCTTTCGGCAACGAGATCTACACCGGTGACGCCGCACGCGGCATCCCCTCGTCCCTGAATCTCGACGGCACGACGAATGCCGACTACCTGCCCGGCGGCCGATTCGGGCTCGACTGTAACGGCGACGGTGTCCCCGGCTGCACCGAGCGGGAGGCCTGGCCCCTGCCTCCGGAGGCCGTGGCGCTGTTCGACTCGCGCGTCAACCCGGAGGCGGACGTC
>JAFGNC010000199.1 GCA_016927175.1 Gammaproteobacteria bacterium
ACTTTGATGATCACCCGCCACTCGACGATGCTGTCCCCGTCGACCTTGACGTGCTGATCGTGGACCCAGGCGGACTGGATGTGATCCAGCGTCTTCGACGCGCGCTCGATGCCCCTGCGGATGGCGTCCTCGAAACTCTCCGGCGACGCTGCTGACAATTCGATGACTTTGGCGATCGACATGGCGGAGGCTCCTTGGTTGTGCAGTCGCTACGTTGCCGGTCGCAGCAATTAGCATGCCAAGCTTCGAGTTGCGGTCGCTCCGTCTTCCGACGTGTAGAATCCGAAGATCCGTCAAACGATCGATCGATGATCGGGGTCGATGATCGGGGTCGACGATCGGTCGATCATTGGGGCAGTCAACGCCATGAGTGAATCGGTTCCGCAGGATCCCGCCGCGGGGGAAGCGCGCTCGAACGCGGCGCTCGATACCGTGATCGTGCCGCGCGCCCGCGATCTCGGCGGTTTCGAGGTCCGGCGCGCGCTGCCGGCGCGTGAGCGGCAGATGATCGGCCCCTTCATCTTCTTCGATCAGATGGGCCCCGCAAGCCTCGCCGCCGGCGAGGGCATGGACGTGAGGCCGCACCCTCATATCGGTCTGTCGACGCTGACCTATCTGTTCGCGGGGGAGGTGCTGCACCGCGACTCGCTCGGCAACGAGATCGTGATCCGGCCGGGCGAGCTGAACTGGATGACGGCGGGCCGCGGCATCGCCCACTCGGAGCGGACGCCGGAAGGTCTGCGCGGCACGGGCTCGGAGCTTTTCGGCATACAGAGCTGGGTTGCGCTGTCGGCGCGCGACGAGGAACGGGCGCCGGAATTCGTGCACCACGACGCGGACGAGCTGCCGGTGCTGTCCGGCGAAGGCATCGAGGTGCGGGTCATCGCGGGCACGGTGCTCGGCGCGACGTCCCCGGTCGAGACGTCGAGTCCGATGCTTTATGCCGACGTGACGCTGGCGCCGGGCGCGGCATTTCCGCTCGACGCGGTCTTCGAGGAGCGCGCCGTCTACGTCACGCGCGGGCAGGTCGCAATCGCCGGCGACAGCTTCGAGGCGGGGCGGCTTCTCGTGTTCCGGCCGGGCGACGCCGTGACGATCCGCAGCGACGCCGGTTGCCGGCTGCTCGCGCTCGGCGGCGACCCGATGGACGGCAGGCGGTACATCTGGTGGAACTTCGTGTCGTCGAGCCGCGAGCGCATCGAGCAGGCCAAGGCCGACTGGCAGGCGGGGCGCTTCGATCCGGTACCGAACGAGACGGAGTTCATCCCCTTGCCGGGAGCGCAGCCGAAAACCGTCGATTATCCGTGAGTCGCGTATTTGCGCGGCGACTTGCGGCGGAGCTATATTCGCAGCTTCGAGGCATGTCTACCGGTAACTGATGGGACAGACGAATCCTCCATTCATGAGCGGCGTGCCCGAGCTTCTCGTGTTGCGCCTGCTCGCGCGCAAGGAGATGTACGGCTACGAGCTCGTCAAGGCCATCCGGACGGCCACGAGCGAGGCCATCGGGCTCGGCGAAGGCGTGGTCTACCCTTCGCTGTACGGGCTGGAGCGCAAGGGTGCGCTGAAGGCCCGGCGCAAGACGGTCAACGGCCGCTCGCGCGTCTATTACAAAGTAACCGCCAAAGGGCGCCGCAGGCTCGACGAGCTCACGGACGAGTGGCAAAGAGTAACAGGAGGTATCCGGGCCGCTTTGGGAGAGCCCGGTCGTGCCTGAGGAGCGGTATCAGGCGCTTCGGCGGTACCTGCTGGACTGCGGCATAGAGCCGAAGTTCGCCGGGCGCATCTGCACGGAGCTCAGCGACCACTACGCGGATCTCGAGCGCGAGGCGCTCGCAGCGGAGCGCTCGCCGGAGGAAGCGGCCGCGGAGGCCGCGCTGAGGCTCGGGGGCGAGGAAGCCATCGCGCGCGAGTTCGCCCGCCGCCCCGAGCTGCGACTGTGGATTTACCGCTCCGAATGGGTGCTGCGCTGCCTCGCGTTCGCCGTCGCCGTCATCGCGGCGTTGCTCGCGCCGATACAGGCGATCGCCGACCGCAGCGCGACGCTGCTGCGCTACGGCGCCGCGGCGGCGGCCGCTTTCCTCGTCACGTCAGCTCTGCTGCTCGCCCTGCACGTCGCGACCCGTTACGAGCTCACCGAGCCGGAGCGCCCGCAGCCCGTGCACGTCGCGCTGACGGAGCCCGGCACGGCCGTGATCATCGAGGAGTACGTGGCGTCGAACGATCCGCCGATGCCGCGGCGCCCCGGTGCCGAAGAGCAGCAGCCGGAGCAGCCGAACGATCACGAATTCCGGATTCTCGCGGATACGACGAGAGCCGTGAATCTCGCGCCGCCCGGGCTCGCGGACGGCGAGTTCGTTCCGATCGTCAAGGTCGCGCCCGTCTATCCGGCGCTCGCGGCTTCGCGCGGCATCGAGGGCTACGTCGTCGTGGAATTCACGGTCACGCCGACGGGCACGGTCGAGGACGTCGTCGTGATCGAATCCTCCAGCGAGCTCTTCAACGAAGCCGCCGTCGAGGCGACGCACCAGTTCAAGTACAAGCCGCGCGTCGTCTCGGGGCGGCCCGTGGAGGTCTCGGGCGTTCGCAACAAGATCACCTTCGTGCTCGAAGCGTGACGGTTCCGCGCGTCACACGACCTTCCGTTTCCACCTGCCTCGCCTGAACAGCAGCACCGCGGCGACCGCCATCAGCGACTCCGATATCGCGATCGCCCAGAAGACGCCGCGCGGGCCGAGCCCGGCGCCGCCCGCAAGCCACGAGGCGAGCGGCAGCTGCAGCAGCCAGAAGAAGATCAGATTGACCCAGGTCGGAGTGCTCGTGTCGCCCGCCCCGTTGAAAGCCTGCACGGCGATCATGCCGACCGCGTAGAAGCCGTAACCGTAGCTGATGATGCGCAGGCACGCCGCGCCGTTCGCCAGCACGTCCGGTTCGGTGCTGAAAATGCCGACGAGAGGCCGCGCAAACACGATGAACACGGCCGCGATCGCAAGCAGAAACATCAGGTTGTAACGAGCCGCGCTGCGCACCGAATCCTCCGCGCGCTGCGGCTGTCCGGCGCCGAGATTCTGCCCGACCAGCGTCGCGGCCGCGTTGCTGAGCCCCCACGCCGGCAGCAGAGTGAACATCACGATTCGGATCGCAATCGTGTAGCCCGCTATCGCGGCGCTGCCGTAGTCCGAAACGATCCGCATCAGCACGATGTAGCTCGAAGTCGCGATCGCGAATTGCGCGATGCCGCCGGCGGATACGCGCAGCAGCCCGGCCAGCACGCCGCGCGCGATCCGGACGTGCGCGGCACGCAGCCTCAGCACCCCGTTGCCGCCGATCAGGCAGTACAGCGCGTACAGCGCCCCGACGCCGCGGCCGATGTTCGTCGCGATCGCGGCCCCGGCCACGCCGAGCTCGGGGAACGGTCCCCAGCCGAAGATCAGGCAAGGGTCGAGGACGATGTTGATGCCGTTCGCCAGCCACAGCACTCGCATCGCGAGCGCGGCGTTGCCGGCGCCGCGGAACACCGCGTTCAGAAGGAACAGCAGCACGATGCTTGCGCAGCCGCCGAGCATCCACGCGGTGTAGGCGGTGCCGCTCTCCACGACGGCGGCGTCCGCGCCCAACGCGACCAGCAGGTCGCGCGCGTAAAGCACGCCCGCGACGCCGACCGCGACGCTGACCGCGATGCCGACCCACAGCGTCTGTCCCGCCACGACCGCCGCCGCATCCGCGCGCTTCTCGCCGATCCGACGCGCGACCAGCGCGGTCACAGCCATGCTGAGGCCGACCGCGACGGCATACAGCAGCGTCAGCATCGCTTCCGTCAGGCCGACCGCCGCGACCGCTTCGGCGCCGAGGCGCGCGACGAAGAAGATGTCGACGACGGCGAAGACCGACTCCATCGCCATCTCGAGCATCATCGGAATGGCGAGGAGCAGGACGGCGCGGCCGACGCGCCCCTGCGTGTAGTCGGTTTCCTCGCCCGCGATCGCCTGACGCAGCAGCGCGATCGCGCGCCGGCGGCGGCCCGGGGCGACCGGGCTGGTTTCAATCGGAAACTGCTGCGTGCTCATCGACCGATCCCGGCACCGGCGCGCCGACACGCGATCGGCGATGGAGGAGGTCCGGCCCCGGCTCGGCCGGACGCGCAGTCTAAACCGGAACGCCGCCCCTGCGGAACGCTGGAGCGGAACGCAGGAGCGAATTCACGCGGAATGCGGGGGCCGATTCGACAGCAGCCGTAACCGGCGCCGCCTGTGGCACAGGTGTTGCATCGAGGCGCCGATACACCGGGCCCACAATCGTCATCCCCACAATCGTCATCAAGGAGCAGTGCGATGGCAAACGAGCTGACAGGCAAGCGCATAGCCTTTCTCGCCACGGACGGAGTCGAGCAGGTGGAGCTGACCAGACCCTGGCAGGCGCTGAAGAGCGCCGGCGCGGAGGTCGAGCTGTTGTCGACCAAGAGCGGCCGTATTCAAGGCATGAATCACATGGACCACGGCGACACCTTCGAGGTGGACGGGCTCGCGTCCGACGCGGACGTTGCGGACTACGACGGGCTCGTGCTGCCGGGCGGCGTCGCGAACCCGGATTTTCTGCGGCTCGACCGCGACGCGGTAAAGCTCGTCAGAACGTTCTTCGAGCGGCAGAAGCCCGTCGCCGCCATCTGTCATGGCCCCTGGCTGCTGGTGGAGGCGGACGTCGTGCGCGGACGCAGGCTCACATCGTGGCCGAGCCTCGCGACCGACATCCGCAACGCAGGCGGCGAGTGGGTCGATTCCGAGGTCGAGGTGGATCACGGGCTCGTCACGAGCCGCAAGCCGCAGGACCTCGACGCGTTCTGCGCGAAAGCGATAGAGGAGTTCGCGGAGGGCAAACACGCCGAGCAGGCGGCGTCGGCCTGACCGTTCCGCCCGGGCGGCGCGCGGCAGTGCGAAGTCGCAGCCATCGCAGCGCCGTTGCCGCGATCGTGCTGTCGTGCGCGGGGGCGGCGGCGCTCGCGCAGGAGGACCGCGAGGGGCTGTTTCACTGGGGGCACGCCGCCGCTTTCGGCAGCGGCGTCTACGCACTGGCGGACGAGACCGAGGCGCAGGTCGTCAGGTTGCCGTTCGCGAAGACGCTGCGCGAGCCGGGCGCCGACCGTGTCGGCGTCAGGCTGCTGCTGCCGCTGACCGTCGGCGTGCAGAATCTCGACGAGGAGCAGCTCGAGCCGGGGCGGCCCGCCGACGAGATCGAGCAGGCGGCCTTCATGCCGGGCGTGGAGCTGGAGCTGTCACCGCTCGAGCGAGTGACGCTGCGGGTCCGCGGCCAGGCCGGCTGGGGTAAGGAGCTCGAGGGGGTCGAGGACCGCGCGCGGTTGTTTTCGCTCGGCCTCCGCAGCCGCATCACGTGGGCCGATGCCGCGGGGCGCCCGTCCCTGATCAGCGGGCTGCAGTGGGCCGGCAGCGACCCCGACGAGGCGGAGCGGCGTGCGCTGATACGGCTGACCAAAGCCGTCGAATTCGACATTCCGGTGCCGCGCTGGGAGTTCCGCGACGAGACCATGCACCTGAAGCCGCACGTGCTCGGCGATTGGTTCTACCGGCCGCCGTCGGCGTTGGCCTTCGGCGATGCCGACAGCGGGCACGTCGCGACGGACTGGCAGGTCGGCCTCGCCGCCGGCCGCGAGACCGGTTTCGAAGTGCTCGGCTTCAGGCTCGACAGCATCGGTATCGCATACCGTTCCTCCGACCACCGCTACGGCATCAGGATCTATATCGGCTCTGTCTTCTAGTGCCGGTGTTCACGGGGTGATCGCGACCTTCAGCACGCCGTCGCGCTGATTCGCAAACAGCTCGTAGGCGCTTTCGATGTCGTCGAGGCGGTAGCGGTGCGTCACGAGCGGCGCGGTGTCGACGTCGCCCGACGCGACGACGTTCAGCAGGCGCCGCATGCGTTCCTTGCCGCCGGGGCATAGCGACGTGACGATGCGGTGATCGCCGAGGCCGGCCGCGAACGCGCCGAGCGGCAGCTTCAGATCGGCCGAATACACGCCGAGGCTCGACAGTACGCCGCCGGGACGCAGGACGCGCAGGCACGCTTCGAAGGTCTGTTGCGTGCCGAGCGCTTCGATCGCGGCGTCGACGCCGCGGCCGTCGGTCAGGCGCATGATCTCGTCGACGGGATCGGTCTTGCGGAAGTCGACGATCGCGTCCGCGCCCATGCGGCGGGCCGCCTCGATTCTCTCCGGCACCGTTTCCACCGCGATCACGGTCGACGCGCCGCGCAGCTTCGCGCCGGCGGTCGCGCAGAGCCCGATCGGCCCCTGCGCGAACACGGCGACGGTGTCGCCGATCCTGATCCCGGCCTGCTCGGCGCCGGCGAAGCCGGTCGACATGATGTCCGGGCACATCAGCACCTGCTCGTCGCTGAGCCCGTCCGGCACCGGGGCGAGGTTCGCGGCGGCATCCGGCACCAGCACGTACTCCGCCTGACAGCCGTCGATCGTGTTGCCGAAACGCCAGCCGCCCATCGGTTTCCAGCCGTGCCCCACCGCGCCCGACTGCGAACCGTAGCCGGACAGCGCCGCATAGCTGTGCGGGATCGGCGTGATCGCGCCGGCGATCACGCGCTGGCCTTCCCTGTAGCCCTCGACCGCGGCGCCGAGCTTCTCGATCACGCCGACCGGCTCGTGCCCGACGGTGAGTCCCGGCTCGACCGGATACTCGCCCTTCAGGATGTGAATGTCCGTCCCGCAGATCGTCGTCGTCGTGATACGAAGCAGGGCATCGGAGGGTCCGACGTCCGGAACCGGCTTCTCGTCGAGCACGATCCGGTCGGGGCCGACGTACACAGCCGCTTTCATTTTCGCCATTGCCGTTCTCCAGTGCTTGAGCTGTCGGTCACCGTGATGCAAGGGCGATGCCGCGCAGCGGCCGCCGGCGAGCGCGCGTTGTACCCGGACCTCGCGTCCGCGCAAGAGTCTGCCCGGCGCGGCCGCCGTCTTCGCGAGCAGAAGATGTGCAGCGCGCGGCGCTTCGCCGCTCCGCGAACTTATCGAAGAGGGGAACAGAGCCCGGCACCGCACCGGGCTCTGTCGAACCGAAGAGCCCTCGGGGGTCAGGACTTCTCTTCGATCAGCGCGAGCGTCTTCTCGATCAGCGCCGGGTCCGCGTTCACGGTCTGGGCGACGCGGTTGTACTTCTCCGGCGTCCAGCCGTGCTCGGCGATCTTGTCGATGCTCTCCTGCTGCATTCTGCTCTGAACTTCCTGAGCTTCCTGCTCGTCTTCGACCTCGGACATCTCGCTCTCGAACTTGGTCGCCGTCTCCTGCAGCTCGACATAGATCTCGGCGAACGTGTCGAGATCCTCTTCGGAGACATCGGTTGCCTGCGGCTCGAGCGACGGCGCCGGCGCCTCGGCCGGAGGCGGCGCGGGCGGCTGCGCCGGCCCCTGGGCCCACGCGGCGGAACCGAATCCGAGAACCGCGGAGGCCACGGCGAGCGACGTCAGTGAATGTTTCATCGGTAACTCCGTAAAAGTGGATTTGCGGGCCTCCCGCTGCAACGGCCGTGCCACAGGCCGCAATCCCAGCGCCCGCGCGGTTCTCGGCCGGAATCGGGCGGGCCGGGGCGAGAGCGGCCATGTGCCGTTCTGGCGCACGTCCGGCCCGCTTCGCCTGCCGGGCGCGCCGCGACGAGCTTCCGCGCTATGCGCCAGATTGGCACATGTGGCGGTCATTCTGTACCGTAAGCCGGGTGGGAATTCTTCGGCAGGTCTACAGCCTTCGGGCAGCCGTGATCGTCATCGTGCTCGTGCCGTTGCTCGCCGTGTTCGGCGTGGGAGGCCTGATCGCGCTCGGCTCCGTCGAGCGGCGAGTGGAGGCGCGCATGAAGGAGGAGATCGCGCTGATCGCGCGCACGTTGCGCGCGCCGCTGGCGCGTTCGCTCGAGCAGCGGCGCGACAACTCGCTGGATCGCTCTCTGCGCTCTACGTCGCAGATCAGCCGCGTCTACGGCGTCTACCTGTACGACGCGTCCGGCACGCTGATCGCGCGCGCCGACCAGTCGGCGGACGGCGTCAGCCCGGCGATCGCGTCGCTCGACCTCGAAAAGGAGCGCATCGGCGGAACGTACCGCTCGATGGACGGGCGCGAAGTCTACTCCTACTTCACGCCGCTGACGGGCAGCGGCGGGCAGAACGTCGGCATGCTGCAGGTGACCCGCCGCGCCAGCGAAATCCAGGATTATCTGGCGGACCTGCGGCGCAACGTCGTCCTGATCATGCTCGGGATCTTCGCGCTGTTCGTCGGCATCGTTCTGCTCGGTTACCACTTCGCGATCGGTCGCCCGCTGAATCGGCTCGCCGAGGCGATGGACGTCGTCGGCGGCGGCGACGTCGGCGCGCGGGCGGCCGCGACGGGACCGGCGGAGCTGCGGACGCTGGCGCAGCGCTTCAACTCGATGCTGGCCGGGATCGCGGAACGCGATGCGGTGCTCGAGCGCGAGCGGGCCGAGCAGGCGCGGCTCGAACGCAGGCTGCGGCAGTCGGAGAAGTCCGCGCTCGTCGGTCGACTCGCCGCAGGCGTCGCGCACGAGCTCGGTGCGCCGCTCAGCGTCATCGACGGCCAGGCGCAGCGGCTGCTGCGCGGCGCGGAGCCGGGGTCGAAGGAGCAGGGGATGCTGCTCGGCATCCGCGGGTCGGCCGAGCGCATGGCCACGATCGTGCGCCAGCTGCTCGGCTTCAGCCGCGAGGCGGCGCCCGAGCATCGGCGCGTCACGATGCAGCGCCTCGTGTCGCTCGCGGCCGCCGACGTCCGCGCGGTGTTCGAGAAGCAGTCCGCGCAGTTCGAGGTGGTGGCGGCGTCTCCCGAGGCCGAGATCGATGCGGACGAGGGGCGGATGCGCGAAGCGCTCGCTCATCTGCTGCGCAACGCGCTGCAGGCATCCGGCGGCGGCCGCGTGCGCATCGGCTGGCAGCAGCAGGGCGCGGGCGTGCGTCTGTTCATCGAGAATTCGGGGCGGCCGATTCCGACGCAGGACCACAAGCGCATCTTCGAGCCGTTCTATACGACGAAGGAGCCGGGGGAAGGCAGCGGTCTGGGGCTTGCGATCGTCAACGCCACGGTGGCCGATCACGGCGCGGAGATCGCGGTCTACGACTCGCCGCTCGGCGGCGCGGGCTTTCGCATCGACTTCCCGGGCGGAGATCGGGCATGAGCGCAGCCTTCGACCTCGCGGCCGACAGCGGCCGCGTGCTGCTGGTCGAGGACGACGCGGCGCTCGCGGACATGCTCGGCGCCGAGCTCGAGGACCGCGGCTACGAGGTCGACAGGGCGTCGGGCGCGGCAGCCGCGCTCGAGCAGCTCGCGCACGGAGCGCCCGCGCTCGTGCTGACGGACCTGCGCCTGCCGGACGGCGACGGATTCGACGTGCTGAAAGGCGCGCTCGAGCACCGCTGCCGCCCGGCGGTGATCCTGATCACCGCATTCGGCTCCGTGCCGCAGGCCGTCGAAGCGCTGAAGGCCGGCGCCGACGACTTCCTGACCAAGCCTCTCGATCTCGAGCACCTCGCGCTGCGCGTCGAGCGCGCGCTGGCGCAGCGCCGCACGAATGCGACGCTGTCGAGCCTGCGCGAGAGGCTGCGCGACCGCGACGGTCTGTTTCACGGCATGGTCGGGGAGGGCGAAGCGATGCAGCGGCTTTTCGGCGCGATCCGCCGCGTGGCCCGCGTCGACGAGCCCGTGCTGATCACCGGCGAGAGCGGCACGGGCAAGGAACGCGTCGCGCGGGCGATTCACGCAGAAAGCGCGCGCAGCGAGCGGCCGTTCGTCGCCGTCAACTGTGCGAGCGTGCCGGAGGCGCTGCTCGAAGCGGAGTTCTTCGGCCATACCGCCAATGCCTTCACCGGCGCCGGCGCGGCTCGCCCGGGCCTGATCGTCGAAGCGGACGGCGGCACGCTGCTGCTCGACGAGGTCGGCGAGATGTCGCCGGCGCTGCAGGCGAAGCTGCTGCGGGCGCTGCAGGAGCGCAGCGTGAGGCCGGTCGGTGCCGCGGCCGAGAAGCCCGTCGACGTGCGGATCATCGCCGCCACGAACCGCGACCTCGAGGCCGATGTCCGCGAGGGCCGCTGGCGCGAGGATCTGTACTACCGCCTCGAGACGCTGTCCGTCGAGGTGCCGCCGCTGCGCGAGCGAAGTCCCGACGATCGCGTCGCGCTGACGGCCTACTTTCTGTCGAGCCTTGCGGCGGAGCGGGATCTGCCGCGGCTGCGGCTCGCGGACGAAGCGCTCGACGCGCTGCAGCGTTATGCATTTCCCGGCAACGTGCGGGAGCTGCGCAACGCGCTGACGCGCGCCGCGACGTTCTGCGAGAACGGCCTGATCGAGCTGCGCCATCTGCCGGAGAGAGTCCGGCCGAGTCTGAAACGGCCGGCCGGCGTCGGCGACCCGCTCGGTCTCAACGAGGATCCGCCGCCGACGCTGGCCGAGGTCGAGGAGCGCTACATTCGCTGGATCGTCGAGCGTACCGGTTACAACAAGCAGCAGGCGGCGAAGATCCTGAACGTCGGCCGGCGTACGATCTATCGGAAGCTCGGCTGAGCCGTCGTCAGCCCGCAAGCTCCGGCGGCCGCATGTCGCGGTCGAGCACGCGCCCGTGGCGCGCGACGATGTCGGGCACGGATGCGACGTCCGCGGCAGAGGTCCTGAAGTTCACGATGCAGGCGCGCAGCACGTAGCGCCCGCCGAGCACCGCATTCGACACGTAGAGCTCGCCGCTCGCTTTGAGCCGCGGCAGCAGCGCCTCGTTCAGGTCGTTCAGGTAGACCTCCACGGGCAGCTCACCGAGCCGCCGGCGCAGGGCCGCAGGCACATAACGGAACGTCGCGATGCTGAGACTGCGGGTGCACGCTTCGAGCTCGTCGTGCCGCTCCGCGTGGCGGAACAGGCTTTCGGCCAGCTCGATGTCCTTCGCGATCGAGCGCCGCAGACCTTCGCGGCCGATCTGGCGCAGGCCGAGCCAAACCTTCAGCGCGCGGAAGCCGCGCGTGTTCTGCAGGCCGAGCTCGTAGTAGTCGTTGCCCGGCTCGTCGTCGCCGCCCGTGCCGTGCGCAAGGTGGTAGTAGGGCGGTCTGTAGCTGAACGCGTCGAGCAGGTGCTTGCGGTCCCGGACCAGAACGCAGGCTGCCTCGATGGGCGCGTACAGCCATTTATGCGGGTCGAGCGCGACGGAGTCGGCAAGCGCGATACCCCGCAGGTCCTCGGGCGCGTCAGGCAGCGCGGCGGCGGGCGCGCCGTAAGCGCCGTCCACGTGGAACCACAGGCCCTGCTCGGACGCGACGCTTCGAATTGCCGGCAGCGGGTCGACCGCGCCGGTGCTGACGTTGCCTGCCGTCCCGACGACGATGAACGGCAGGAAACCCGCCGCGCGGTCCCGCTCGACCTGCTCCCGCAGCGCGGCGACGTCGAGACGTTGCGCCGCGTCCGTCGGAATCCAGCGTATCGCGTCCGTGCCGAGGCCCGTCACGTCGGCGGCTTTCTGAATCCACGTGTGCGTCTCGCGCGAACCGTAAGCCAGCAGGCGGCGCTGCCCGCCGCCGAGCCCCGCCTCCCGCACGTTCCACGGCGTCTTCGCGCGCCTCGCGGCGACGAACGCGAGGAAGTTGGCCATGTTGCCGCCGCTGACCATCAGCCCGCCGCAGTCGCCGCCGAAGCCGACCAGCTCGGCGAGCCAGCGAACCGTTTGCGCCTCGATCTCGCTGGCGGCGGGCGACAGATCCCACAGCCCCACGTTGGCGTTGACGGCTGCCGCGAGCAGATCGGCCAGCGCGCCGACCGGCGCGGCGGACGACGTGATGTACCCGAAAAACCTCGGGTGCCCGTTGTGCAGCGAGTGCTCGAACAGCCACGGCGCCGTCTCCGCGAGCAACTCGGCAGCGGCCCGGCCTTCGTCCGGCAGCTCGCGCGCACGGAGCGATTCGCGCAGCGCGCGAGCCGGCTCGCCGGGGGATACGCGCCTGTTCGGCAGCGAGGCATAGAACTCCGCAATCGCATCGACGAGCCGGTGACCCGCCTCGCGGAATTCCTCCGCCGTCATGTCGATCGGGCTGCGCCGGTCGGGCCGGCCGTCGGTCGTCATCGCCTGCTCTGGCTCCCTTCGCCCGACGCTGCGCGCACGGCCAGCTTCGGCCATTCCTCGATCGGCATGCGGCCGACGAGCTCCGCGCCGCCGCTGCCCGGCCCGAAGATCAGCGCTTCACCGTCTTGTCTTCTCATGTCCATGCCTCCACGGGTGTCTACAGAGTCTACAGGTGCCTGAACGTTGCGGAAATGCGGTGGCGGCACGGCAAACCACGTGGCATGGCCGGTGCATGACTCGGCCATGGGAGCGAGAACGTCGAATGATCCGCCGATGGGTCAGCCGGATCGGGAGCAGATCC
>JAFGNC010000200.1 GCA_016927175.1 Gammaproteobacteria bacterium
AGGCGCTCGACTTCGCGTCCGTGCAGCGCGGCAATCCGGAGATGGAGCGCCGCGCCCAGGAGGTCATCGACGCCTGCTGGGCCATGGGCGATGATAACCCGATCGGCGCGATCCACGACGTCGGCGCGGGCGGGCTGTCGAACGCGGTTCCGGAGATCGTGGACCACAGCCGCTCAGGCGCGCGCATCGATCTGCGCAAGGTGCCGAGCGACGAGCCGGGCATGAGCCCGATGGAGCTGTGGTCGAACGAATCGCAGGAGCGCTACGTGCTGACCGTCGATGCGGACGACTTGCCGGCGCTCGAGCGCATCTGCGAGCGCGAGCGCTGCCCGTACGCGGTGATCGGCGAGCTGACGAAGGAACGCGACCTTATCGTCGAGGACCCGCATTTCGGCGCGACGCCGGTCGCGATGCCGATGGACGTGCTGCTCGGCAAGCCGCCGAAGATGACACGCAGTGCCGAGCGCCCGGCGCGCACCCGCTCGCCGTGGGAGCTCGGCGCCGTCACGCTGGCGGACGCGATCGAGCGCGTGCTCGCCTTTCCGGCCGTTGCCGACAAGTCGTTCCTGATTCACATCGGCGATCGCGCCGTCGGCGGTATGACGGCCCGCGATCAGCTCGTCGGGCCATGGCAGGTGCCGGTCAGCGACGTCGCCGTCACTACGTCCGGCTACGGCGCGCGCACCGGCGAAGCGATGGCGATGGGCGAGCGCACGCCGGTCGCGATTCACGACGGCGCGGCGTCCGCGCGGCTGGCGGTCGCCGAGGCCGTCACGAACATCGCGGCCGCGGACGTCGAGCGCCTCGGCGACGTGCGTTTGTCGGCGAACTGGATGGCCGCGGCCGGTTTCCGCGACGACGACTGGCGCCTCTACGACATGGTTAGAGCCGTCGGCGAGGAGCTGTGCCCGGCGCTCGGTATCGCGATACCGGTAGGCAAGGACTCGCTGTCGATGCGCACGGTGTGGCAGAACGGCGAGCGTTCCGTGACGGCGCCAGTGTCGCTGATCGTGTCCGCCTTCGCGCCGGTGGCCGACGTGCGTCGGACCCTGACGCCGGAGCTGCGCCGCGATGCCGGCGCGACGACGCTGATCGCGGTCGATCTCTCGGCGGGGCGGCAGCGGCTCGGCGGCTCCTGCCTCGCGCAGAGCTTCGGCGTGTACGGCGGCGCGCCGCCCGACCTCGACGATCCGCGCGTGCTGAAGGCTTTCTTCGCCGCGCAGCGCGAGCTCCGCGAATCGGACCTGCTGCTCGCGTATCACGACCGCTCCGACGGCGGTCTGTTCGTGACGCTCGCCGAGATGTCGTTCGCTTCGCGGGTCGGCCTCGACGTGACGCTGCCGGCGGAGTCGAAGGACCCGCTCGGCTATCTGTTCGCGGAGGAGCTCGGCGCCGTCTTTCAGGTGCGCAGCGACGACCTGCCGCAGGTCATGGCCGTGCTGAGCCGCCACGGCCTCGACGAGCATTCGACGCCCGTCGCAACCCTTGCCGCTCACGGCCGCTTCGTGATCCGCCGCGGCGGCGAGACGCTGTACGAAGCGCCGCGCGTCGAGCTGCACCGCCGCTGGTCCGAGCTGACTTACCGGATGCAGGCGCTGCGCGACGATCCCGCCTGCGCGCTCGAGGCGAGAGAGGCGGTGCTCGACGAGGACGACCCGGGCCTGAACGTCGAGCTGACGTTCGAGCTGCCCGAAGATCCGGACGCGCCGTCGCGCGCTCGCCGGCGCGGTGACGCGCGCCCGAGAGTCGCGGTGCTGCGCGAGCAGGGCGTCAACAGCCACCGCGAGATGGCCGCGACGCTCGACCGCGCCGGTTTCGAGCCGTACGACGTGCACATGAGCGACCTGTACGCCGGCCGCCGCGGGCTCGACGACTTCAGGGGTGTCGTCGCGTGCGGGGGCTTCTCGTACGGCGACGTGCTCGGTGCCGGCGAGGGCTGGGCGAAGTCGATTCTGTATCACGACACCGTGCGAGACATGTTCGAGCGCTACTTCGCACGCGAGGACGTCTTCGCGCTCGGGATCTGCAACGGCTGCCAGATGCTGGCCGCGCTGAAGTCGCTGATTCCCGGCACCGAGGGCTGGCCCCGATTCGTCCGCAATCGCTCCGATCAGTTCGAGGCTCGGCTGTCGCTGGTCAGGGTCGAAGCGAGTCCGTCCGTGCTGCTGCGCGGCATGGAAGGCTCCCGCGTGCCGATCGTGACCTCCCACGGCGAGGGCCGCGCGCTGTTCGAGTCGGCGGATGCGCTCGAACGCTGCGAGGCCGCGGTCACTTCACTGCGTTATGTCACGAACCGCGGCGAGCCGGCAGAGCGTTATCCGGCCAATCCCAACGGCTCGCCTCGCGGGATCGCGGGCGTGTGCAACGCCGACGGCCGCGTCACGATTCTGATGCCGCACCCCGAGCGCGTTTTCCGCACCGTGCAGCATTCGTGGCATCCGCCGGAGTGGGGCGAGCACGGTCCCTGGCAGCGGATGTTCGACAACGCGCGCGACTTCGTCGACTCGACCCGCTGAGGCTTGCCGCCGGCACCGTGCCGGCAGATCCCGTCCCGGCTCCC
>JAFGNC010000201.1 GCA_016927175.1 Gammaproteobacteria bacterium
CGCTGACCCGCGACGAGGACGTGCTCGACACCTGGTTCAGCTCCGCGCTGTGGCCGTTCTCGACGCTCGGCTGGCCGCGCGAGACGCCGGAGCTCGCCACGTTCTATCCGACCGACGTGCTCGTGACCGGCTTCGACATCATCTTCTTCTGGGTGGCCCGGATGATCATGATGGGGCTGAAGTTCATGGGCGACGTGCCGTTTCGGGAGGTCTACATCCACGGGCTGGTCCGCGATCAGGAAGGCCAGAAGATGTCGAAGTCGAAAGGCAACATCCTCGACCCGATCGACCTGATCGACGGCATCGACCTCGACGGACTGCTCGCGAAGCGCACCGAAGGGCTGATGCAGACGCATCTGAAGGAGCGGATCGAGAAGGCGACGCGCAAGGAATTCCCCGACGGCATCCCTGCATTCGGCGCCGATGCGCTGCGCTTCACGTTCGCCTCCCTCGCGACGACGGGGCGCGACGTGCGCTTCGACCTGAACCGCGTAGACGGCTACCACCGCTTCTGCAACAAGCTGTGGAACGCGGCGGGCTATGTGTTCGCGCAGCTCGCGGCCGGCGGTGACGGAGCGGACGGCGCCGCGGCGGCGCCGGGCGGCGACACCCGCGCGGCGCCGGGCGACGAGTCTGCCGCGCCGGGCGGCTCCGATCAAGCGGCACCGGCGCGGGCAGGCGCAGCGCCGACGGTCGCCGCGCTCGAGCCGACCGTCGCGGACCGCTGGATCGTGTCGCGTTTCGGCCGCACGATCCGCACGGTCGACGACAGCTTCGCCGCCTACCGGCTCGACCTCGCGGCGCAGGCGCTGTACGACTTCACGTGGCATGAGCTCTGCGACTGGTACCTCGAGCTGACGAAGCCGATTTTGAATGCGGCAGATGCGAACCCGCTGCAGGCCGCCGCGACTCGCGCAACCCTCGCCCGCGTGCTCGGCGCGCTGCTGAAGCTGCTGCATCCGCTGATCCCGTTCGTGACGGAGGAGCTGTGGCTCGAGCTCGCCGCGAGGACCGGCACGCACAGCGACACGATCATGATCGAGCCGATGCCTCGGGCGCAGGATTTCGCGGCCGACGACGAAGCAGAGCGCGAGATCGAATGGATACGGCAGTTCGTGGTCGGCATCCGGCAGATTCGCGGCGAGATGAACATCAGTCCTTCGCACGCGCTGCCGGTCAAGCTCGCGGGGGCGTCGCCTCTCGACCTCGAGCGCGTCGAGCGGCACCGCAGCTATCTCGGCCGGCTGGCCGCGCTCAGCGACATCGAGCCGGTCGACTCGGCGCAGGCCGTGCGCGGCGCGGCGACGGCGTTGCTCGGCGCGATGCAGATCCTCGTCCCGCTCGCCGGGCTGATCGACATCGAAGCCGAGCGCGAGCGCCTCGGCAAGCAGCTGGCGCGCTCCGAGTCGGATCTCGGCAAGAGCCTGCGCAAGCTCGACAACCAGAGTTTTGTGGCCAACGCGCCGCCCGACGTCGTCGCGAAGGAGCGCGAGCGCGTAGCGGACCTCGAGCGGCGCGCCGAGCGCCTGAGGAGCCGGATCGCCTCGCTCGAGGAGCTCTGATCCGGCGGAGCGCGCGTCCGCCCGCGGCACGCGCGCACCATCATCCCCCCGCCGGCTGGAACAGCTCGACGAGGTTTCCGGAAGGGTCGACCAACAGGATCTGCGACCCTCCCGGGCCAGTGACGACGTCGTTGCGAAACTGAACGCCTGCAGCGCGCAGGCGGGCCACCTCAACGGCCAGGTCGTCGACGATCAGGTGGATTCGGTTCCAGCCGCCTGGGCAAGGCTGTTCCCCGTCCGGCATCGGTCGTCCTGCCGAGCTCGACGGCCCGCTGAGCAGCAGCCGCAGTGCGCCGCGTCGAACGTCGGCAAACGCGGGGGCATGGTTCGACAGCAAAGTGAAGCCGAGGCGGCTCGTATACCATTCGACGGCCGCGCCGACATCATCAACCATGTAACGGACATTGACGGCCGCTTCCGACATCCCTTTCTCCCAGACGTTGAACGGATGCGGCCGGCAGAAGGCCTGTCGCCGCGCTCTCGGACACTATTTCATCAGACGCGGCGCCCAGCGGATTGGAAGAAACGGAAGTCAGTCGGCCATGGGCAGATGGTGACGCTTGACGTGCGCGCCCGATCGATCGAGCGCTTTCAGCCGCCGCCAGTATTCGGCAGGCGTCAGGCCGGAGAACTGGACGAACTCGTGAATCAGATGCGATTGGTCGAAATAGCCGCATTCCACGGCAAGCAGTGCCCAATCCACCGTTGCTGCTTTTCGAGCCGAAGCTGCCGCATACTGAAAGCGCTGCACGCGGCCGAAGAGCTTCGGCGTCAGGCCGACTTCGGCGGTGAATGCCTGGGTAAACCGCCGCGGACTCAAGTTCACGGCTGTGGCGATGTCGCGGATTTGCACCTGCCCGTGTGAGCGCGCCAGCAGATCGAGGCCCGCCAGGACGGCACGGTGACGCACGGAAGGTGCAAGGAGCCTTTCCAGCAAAGCCTCCTCCAGGAGCCGGAAACGCGAAATCGGCTCGCTCATCGCGCACAGGCGTTCCCGCAGCGTTGTCGCGGCGGGCCCCCAGATCAGCCGCAGATCGACGTGAGCATTTGTGAGGTCGCCGGCCGGCAGCCCGAGAACTGCAAACGCGCCGCCTGGCTTGAAATGGACGCCCAGAATGGCCGCTTCTTCCACCGTATCGCTGATGAACGAACCGGCGTACGGACCGGAAATCACCGCACCGGCGAAGCGCCGGCATTCGTGTGGTTCGGACGAACCATAGATGCGCAGCTCGTCTTCCCGAAGGTTGAAAACCATTTCGAACGTCCCGCTGGGGAGAATCCGTTCCCGCAGGTGCTCTCCCGCATAATCTTCGTAGAGCCAGAAGTCTTCTACGAATTCGCAAAGCGGAGCGCGCGGAACGTATGCCCGGAACTGCATCGAAACGGCCCAAACCCGACCAACGAACTTTCCCTTACCCGAAGTCTATAGAATCAGTCGCCCGATTGGAGGCGAACGGCCGCTTTCGCTTTTCCGCTCGAAATACGTCACAAATGCGGTGCCCCGGGCTGTCCCGCCCGTTGGATTTACGCCACCATTGAGCCATGGCTACACCGACTCTTCGCGCCGCGCGCGCCGATTCCGCCAGTCAGGCCCTGATCTCGGACCTCGTCGACGCGCTCGACCGAATCATCGTCGGCAAGCGGCAGCAGCTGCGCCTCGCCGTGGCCTGCCTGCTGGCGCGCGGCCACCTGCTGATCGAAGACCTGCCCGGCGTCGGCAAGACCACTCTCGCCCATGCGCTTGCGAAGGCGCTGGGGCTGAGCTACCAGCGCGTGCAGTTCACGAGCGACCTGCTGCCGGCCGACGTGATCGGCGTGTCCGTGTTCAATCGCGACACGGGCCGGTTCGAGTTCCACAAGGGACCGCTGTTCGCCCAACTCGTGCTGGCGGACGAGATCAACCGCGCGACGCCGAAGGCGCAGAGCGCGCTGCTCGAGGCGATGGAGGAGCGCCAGGTCACGGCCGACGGCCACACGTATTCGCTGCCGGCGCCGTTCTTCGTCGTCGGCACGCGCAATCCGGCGCACCAGATCGGCACGTTTCCGCTGCCGGAATCGCAGCTCGACCGCTTTCTGATGCAGCTCGAGCTCGGCTACCCGTCCCCGGACGACGAGCGGCTGCTGCTTGCGAACGGCGAGCGGCGAGCGATGGTCGACGAGCTCGAGCCGGTGCTGTCGGTCGAGGCGCTGCTGCGCCTGCAGGACCTCGTGCCGCACGTCCATCTGTCCGAGCCGATCCTCGATTACGTCCAGGCCCTCCTCGCACACACGCGCACGTGCGGCGACTTCGTCGTGGGACTGTCGCCGCGCGGCGGCATCTCTCTCGTGCGGGCCGCGCAGGCGTGGGCGCTGATGGAGGGCCACGCCGGCGTCCATCCCGAGGATGTGCAGGCCGTGTTCCCGAGCATCGTCGCTCACCGGCTGGAAGCGGCTTCGGGAAGCTCGATCGAATCCCATGTCGATCTCGGAACCGCAATCCTTCGGTCCGTCGCGCTCCCCTGACGGCCGTCGTGCCGGCAGCCCCCGCCCCGCGGGCGCAGCGCCCGTGCCCGGCCGCGGCACGGCGCCGCGGCCTCGCATGAGCGGCGACGCGGTCGGCCACTCCCTGCGCCGGCGTCTGTCCGAGTCCGTCGCGCGCTGGGCGCGGCGCAGGCAGGGCGCGGACGAGCTTACCGTGTCGCTGCGTCGCCGCCGCATTTACATTCTGCCGACACGGTTCGGGGTGATCTTCGGCTGTCTCGTGTTCGCGATGCTGCTCGGCTCGCTGAACTATGGCGTCAGCCTCGCGTATGCGCTGACTTTCCTGCTGACGGGCCTCGGCCTCGTGACGCTGCACCATTGCCATAACAATCTGCTCGGCCTCGAGCTGCGCTTCGCCGGCGCACAGCCGGTGTTCGCCGGTGAGGACGCCCGCTTCCGCATCGCGCTGTCCAACACGTCCCGAGCGGCTCGCTACGACATCGAGCTCGGCGCGGCGGGCCGGGAGTCCGATCCGGCGGACGTGCCGTCCGGCGGCACGGCGGTGCTGCACGTGACCGTGCCGACCGAGCGGCGCGGCTATGTGGCGCTGCCGCGCTTCACGGTCGCGACGCGTCATCCGGGCAACCTGTGCCGCGCGTGGACGTACGTGCACATGGAGGCGAAATGCCTCGTGTACCCGCGGCCCGCTCCGCCCGGCCGGCCCGTGCCGCCGGCCGCGGCGGGCAACGGAGAGCGGCCGACGTCGATTCGCGGCGATACGGATTTCGCGGGCCTGCGCCACGCGGTTCGCGGAGACCCGCCGCGCCGCATCGCGTGGAAGGCGTATGCGCGCAGCGGCGACCTGCTGCTGAAGGAGTTCTCCGGCGGCGAAGCGCCCATCGCGGTGTTCGATTGGAACAGCCTTCGGGGCGTCGACACGGAGGAAAGACTGTCACAGCTGACGCGCTGGTGTCTCGACGCGGCGGCGGAAGGTCGCAGCTTCGGCCTGAAGCTGCCGGCCGAGGCCATCGGCGTCGGCAGCGGCGACAGACATCTGCATCGCTGCCTCGCGGCGCTCGCGCTGTATCCGGGCGCCGCCGGATCGACGGAGACTGCGATTTGAGCGGCGCGGCGACGGCCCCGGTCACGTGGCACCGGCTGTTATGGACCTCCGGCGTCGTGGTCGGCGCAAGCCTGCCCCACTGGGTGAATCTCGCGCCCTGGATCCCGGTGCTGCTCGTCGCCTGCGTCGGCTGGCGCCTCGCGGCATGGCGCCTCGGCTGGCGGCTGCCCGCGAAGACGCTGCGGATCGTGCTCGCGTTCATCGCCTTCGCCGCGGTGCTCGCGCAGTACCACACGATCAACGGCGTCGAAGCCGGCAGCGCGCTGCTCGTCGTCATGGTCGCGCTGAAGTTTCTCGAGGCGCGGACGCAGCGCGATCAGCTCGTGCTGATGATCATCGCCTACTTCCTGGTATTCGCGATTCTGCTCGACCAGCAGAGCTTCTGGGTCGCGATGTATCTGCTCGGCTTCGTCTGGTTCACGACGATCGGCCTGCTGCAGCTCGGGCGGCGCGACGCGCTGGTACCCGGCATGAAAACCGCCCGCCTCGCCGGCCGGCTGCTGCTGCAGTCGCTGCCGATCATGCTCGTGCTGTTTCTGCTGTTCCCGCGGCTGCCGAGCCCCCTATGGGCGATGCCGAGCTCGGGCGGCGGCGCAACGAGCGGATTGTCCGACGAGATGAGCCCGGGCGACATCACGAATCTCGGCCTGTCCGACGAGGTCGCATTCCGCGTCGAGTTCTTCGGCGATCCGCCGCGCCCCGGCGAGTTGTACTGGCGCGGTCCCGTGCTCGGCGGCTTCAACGGCTCCACGTGGTCGCGCGAGGCCGGCATGCGGCGGGGCACCTTCGAAACGATAGAGTTCCGCGGCGATGCGAGGGACTACCGCGTCGTTCTCGAGCCGGGAGATCGGCGCTGGCTGTTCGCGCTCGACATGCCGCGCGAGTGGTCGGGCCTCGACAACATGATCATGGGCAGCGACTACCAGCTGCGGATCCGCTTCGGCGGGCGGTTCGGCCGAAGAGACTCCGGCTCCTCGCGGCTCGAGTATCGAGTGACGTCGCATACGAGCTACCTGGCTCGGGAGCCGCTCAACGATTTGATGCAGCGCTACTACACGCGGCTGCCGGAGGACACGAATCCGCGCACGCGCGAGCTGGTCGAGAGCTGGACGGCGCAGGGGCTTTCGCCGCTGGACATCGTCGAGGAAGCGCTCGCGTTGTTCCGCGACGAGCCGTTCTACTACACGCTGTCACCGGCGGCGCTCGGCCGCCACACCGCGGACGATTTCCTGTTCGAGACGCGCGAAGGCTTCTGCGAGCACTACGCCTCCGCTTTCGCGATCATGATGCGCATGGCCGGGATTCCGACGAGGATCGTGACCGGATACCAGGGCGGCGAGTTGAACGACGTAGGCGAGTACTACATCGTCCGGCAGTCCGACGCGCACGCATGGACGGAAGTGTGGCTGGACGGGCGTGGCTGGGTCCGCGTCGACCCCACCGCAGCCGTCGCACCGGAAAGGATCGAGCTCGGGAGCGCGCGCAGCGCACTCGGCGAGAGCGCGGCCGGCGTGATTCGCGACATCGGCTGGGTCCGCAGAGCCATGCTGATCTGGGACGCCGCTGACCTTTACTGGTACGACTGGGTCGTCGGCTACGGTCCCACGATGCAGCGCATCTTCCTCAGCAACTTCGGCGTCGAGTCGCCGCAATGGACTCGGCTGATTCTGATCGCGGCGGGCGCCGTCGGGGCGCTGCTCGGGGCGCTGACATTATGGCTCGCGTGGTCGCAGCGAAGCCGCGGCGAAGCCGACGCCGCGGCGCGCTGCTTCGCGACGTTCCGACGGCGGCTCGCGCGCTGCAGAATCCCGCCGCCCGCTTCGGGCGAGACACCGGCGGCGTACGGAGCGCGGGCCGCGGACGCGCTGCCGGAGGCCGCGCCGGAAATTCGGCGCATAGTCGCAGCCTATGTCGAGGCGCGATACGAGCCGGATCCGAATGGGGCAGCGCTCGAGAGGCTGCGCGGGCTGATCGGGTCGTTCAGACCTTCTCTTTCGCGACACCCGAACGCCTCCTGATGTGCGCCCGGGAGCAGCGCAGCGCTGCGAAGCCTTTCAGTCGTCCAGATGGTAGCGCACGATGACCCGCGAGCTCTCCGCGATCCGGCCGCCGACCACCCTCGGCCGAAAAACGCCGCGCCTGATCAGGCGCAGGAGGCTCCTCCGATCGGCACCCGTCGCGTTCTTCGTGTCGAGAATCTCCTCGTTCTCGCTTTCGCCGTACCTGGTGATGTCGAAAGCGACGTCGATAAATCCGGCGGACGCCGTCTTTTCCGAGACCAGCGGGTTCGGATAAACAGCGGGAAGCACAACCGGTATCTCAGGTGAGAAGATCTCGTCGATCGACGCCTGCGCTACGCCCTCTCCTCGCAGCTGCTCGTACGCCTGCTCGTACTGTAACGGCACCGCATCGTACTCGCGGAAACTACGGGCACGATGCGCACGCAGGACGTTCAGGTCGGCCAACTGAACGAGTGTTTCCGCACGAGTCAGCAACGGCATGCTGGTTGCAGTCTCGTAGTCCGTGATGGGACGCAGGACAAGCTCGAGAAAAGCGTCACCATAGTCATAACTGCTCCGAATCGTGTCGGACACGAGATCACGGAGGGCGTCGTTCGCGGCGGGGGCGTGCCGCACAAGCACGTCGGCGGCTCTTGCCTGGTAGAGTCGCGCCTCCCAGAGAAGTGACCGAATCACTACTCTCCTGCTTCCCGAACGGCACCTGTCGTTGTGAGGGAGGTAATCGAGGCCGCCCGGCCCGGCTTGAGGCGGCCGCTTGCCGTAGTAGCAGCCGAGAACGATCTGCGGAGGGAATTCCCCCGAGCGGTATCGATCGAGTACCTTCAATCGATTGTCCGCGACCTCGCGCAGGAGCGGCACGACCCTGAGATCGTCGGAATTCTCCGCCGCGAGAGCCAGCACCTCCTGCTCGAGCTCCCATGCCGCCTCGACATTGCCCCTTGCCTCCTCGATGCGTACCAGTTGCCGAAGCACGTACGCCTCTTCGACGGAGCTCAGACCTTGATTGACGCGTATGATCTGCCTTGCCTGCTCCAGCGCCGCCGCCGCCAAAGCCCGATCACCCTGTTCCTGATAGAACAGACCCAGGGCCGTCAATGGCGCGACCAGGTCCGCTGAGCGGGCACCGTTTCGCGCCTGCTCCTCCTGAATCTGCTCGACGAGCGCCCGCTGTCGATCGCTCGGGGAGCGCTCGGCGTCAGGCTGCGCGAACCCGCCACCGGGCACAACGGTCACCGCGAACATCAGGATCCTGCCCGCCAGCTTCGGTGCGCGTTGCCCCGTCTTCGAGTCCATCGCAGCTCTGCCACTGCCTCGCATCGACTATAGCATCGATCGCTCACTCTCGCCGGATCGCGCCCTGCTCTGCTCCGCGTACACGAGCCTGGGTCTGCACCCTCGCCGCATCATACGTCCTCTACCATCAGCAGTCGGGTGCCGGCAGAGATCGCGACCGCACCGGAGACCCGCGAAAGCACGCCGACGACCGCCGTGAACCGTGTCGTCGCAGGGTCCGAATGCCACTCCGGCCGATACCGCGGTCTACTTCCGCACTTCGTGCCGGAGCGCCACCATGCCGCTCTTGTAAGCTTTCACTTCCACAAGGTGCAAAGCGACGTCCCGGTCCAGCCCGCCGAAGAACGGAATTCCTCCGCCGATCAGAACGGGCACGATCGAATAGCGCACCTCGTCCGCCAGTCCGAGCCGAAGGCATTCGCCGGAAACGGCGCCACCGCCGACGAACCAGATGCTGCGGAACGTCGGCTTCAGGCGCTCGTTGACGAACCGCGCGAGATCTCCCGAGTAGAACTCGACCGTGTTTCTGGTTCTCGGAAGATCGCGCCTGCTGAGGACGAAGGTCGGCTTGTCGCCGTAAGACCACCCGAAGCCCTTGGCCTCGAAATCCAGCGCCGTCTCGTAGGTCCGTGACCCCATGACGTAGCAGTCGATCGTTTTGAGGAACTCCTCGACGTACTCGGGATCCAGGGTGTCCCCCTCCTCGAACCGGTCGGAGGTTTCGAGCCAGTCGGCGCTTCCGTCCTTACGGGCGATGAAGCCGTCCAGACTCGCCACCATGTGGATCGTGACGCGCGAATTCATGGGCTCGTCCGCTTTCCAGTTCAGCGCCGCAGAGACCTACCTCGAGACCTTATCAAGTTTGCGACCGAAAATCCGCCGCCTCGTACGGCGATCGGGCAATCCGGAAACGCTCTCCCAAGCGGGATCGAGGCGGGGTATCAGGCATCGCGTTTCACAGGAAGCGGCTGGGTCGATCGCTCGGCCTTGCGTCAGCGGAAGAACCCTCGTCCCGGACCCGCCCCGCGCACGCGGTCCGCAGCGGCGCGGCCGCGGGCGCGCAGCTACGCCGCCGCGTGCTCGCGCGTCTCCCTGAACTCGACTTCGGGCCAGCGTTCTCGAGTCAGGTTCAGGCTGACGGTCGACGGCGCGAGGTAAACGAGCTCTCCCGCGTGATCCTCCGCCAGGTTGCCGCCGAGCCGCTTCTTGAACTCTTCGAGCTTCACGGCGTCGTCGCAGTAGATCCAGCGCGCGGTCGCGACGTTCACGCCTTCGAACTGGCACTCCACCCGATACTCGTCCCGCAGCCGGAACGACGCCACGTCGAACTGCAGCGGCCCGACCGCGCCGAGGATCATGTCGTTGTTGAGCAGCGGCTTGAACAGCTGCGTCGCGCCCTCCTCGCACAGCTGCGCGAGGCCTTTTTGCAGCGCCTTCAGCTTCAGCGGATCCTTCAGCACCGCGCGGCGGAACATCTCGGGAGCGAAGTTCGGGATCCCGGTGAACACCAGCGGCTCGCCTTCGCTGAAGCTGTCGCCGATGTTGATCGTGCCGTGGTTGTGCAGCCCGATGATGTCGCCTGCAAACGCCTCCTCGACGTGCTGCCGGTCCGCGGCCATGAACGTGATGGCGTCGGAGATCCGCACCTCTCTGCCGAGCCGCGTGTGAAACATCTTCATGCCCGGCCGGTAGCTGCCCGAGCAGATCCGCATGAAAGCAATCCGGTCGCGGTGTGCCGGATCCATGTTCGCCTGAATCTTGAACACGAAACCGGTCAGCGCAGGCTCGTCGGGCTGAACGACGCGCGTCTGCGTCTCCCGCGGCTGCGGTGCCGGCGCAAACTCGACGAACGCGTCCAGCAGCTCCTTCACGCCGAAATTATGTATAGCGGCTCCGCAAAACACCGGTGTCTGCCGGCCGGCCAGGTAACGCTCGGGGTCGAACTCGTCGCTGGCGCCGCGGATCAGCTCGATCTCCTCGCGAAAGCGGTCCGCGTCCGCTCCCAGCCTTTCTCCCACGGCGTCGGAATCGAGCCCTTCGATGCGCACGCTCTCCGGCAGCTTGCTGCCGTCGCGCGAGGTGTACAGGTACACGGCGTCCTCGAGCAGGTGGTAGACGCCGCGGAAGTCCCGCCCCATGCCGATCGGCCATGTGACCGGCGCGCACTCGATCTTCAGCACGGTCTCGATCTCGTCGAGCAGCTCGAGCGGCTCGCGGCCGTCGCGATCGAACTTGTTGATGAAGCTCATGATCGGCGTGCTCCGCAGCCGGCACACCTCCATCAGCTTGATGGTCCGCGCCTCGACGCCCTTGGCGGCGTCTATGACCATCAGTGCGCTGTCGACGGCGGTCAGCGTCCGGTACGTGTCCTCCGAAAAGTCCTCGTGCCCCGGCGTGTCGAGCAGGTTCACGATCCTGCCCCCATAGGGGAACTGCATGACGGAGGATGTCACCGATATGCCGCGCTCCTGCTCGAGCTGCATCCAGTCGGACGTCGCGTGACGGGCGGCCTTCTTGCCCTTGACGGTGCCGGCCATCTGGATGGCGCCGCCGAACAGCAGGAACTTCTCCGTCAGCGTGGTCTTGCCCGCGTCCGGATGGGAGATGATCGCAAACGTGCGCCTTTGCAGGTGCGTGGTCACAGAGGATTCGCCTTCGGGTTCGTCAGTGCGGGGAGCGCAGCGTGGCTGCGAGGATCACGGCGTCCTCGCGGCCGAAGCGCGCCTGGTAGTAAGCCGGACGGATGCCGACCTCCTCGAACCCGACGGAGCGGTATAGGGACAACGCGACTTTGTTCGACGGACGCACTTCCAGGAATACTTTGTCGACTTCGGCTTCTCTGGCTTTTGCGAGCAACGCGTTCAGCAGCCTGCGGCCGTAGCCGAGGCGCTGCACGTTCGGGTGCACGCAGAGGTTGAGCACGTGGGCTTCGGCCGCGGCGATCGACATGATCGTGTAGCCGGCGACGGCGCCCCCGATTTCGAGGACCAGACAATAGTACCCCGCGAGCAGACAGTCGCGGAAGATGCCGAGGCTCCAGGGGTAATCGTACGCTGCACGCTCGACCTCGGCGATTGCCTTCAGGTCGCTCGGCAGCATCATGCGGATCTTCGCGTCAGGACGAACGGCTGCGCTCATCGGTCTGAAGCTCGGTTCTGTCCGTCCCTTCCAACTGGCCGGGCGTCATTCCCCGGCCGCCAATGACCGAACCATGCAAAGGTCCTGCCAGCTCTTCGCCTTCTCCGCCGGCGCCCGCAACAGGTAGGCGGGGTGATAGGTGACCACCAGCGGCACGTCGCCGTAACGATGCAGCCTGCCTCTGAGCCTACCGACGGGGGTATCCGTCTGCAACAGCCACTGCGCCGAAATGCGGCCGACGGCGAGCATCGCGCGCGGGCGCACCAGCGCGATCTGCCGTTCCAGGTAATCCGCGCAGGCGGCGGCTTCCTCGGCGCTGGGGTCGCGGTTTCTCGGCGGACGGCACTTCAGTACGTTTGCTATGAAGACTTCCTCGCGCGCAAAACCGATCGCGCGCAGCATGGCGTTCAACAGTTGACCGGCACGGCCGACGAACGGTTCCCCGCGCTGGTCTTCCTCGGCGCCCGGCGCCTCGCCGACGATCATCAGGGCCGCGTCCCGGCGTCCGACGCCGAACACGGCCTGCTTGCGGCCGCGGTGCAGCGCGCAGCGCGTGCAGGCGAGCACCTCCTCGCGCAGCGCGTCCCATGCCGCGGCGGCGTCCCCGCCGTCGCGGGACGGCGCGGAAGCGTCGGCAGCTTCGGCCGCGCCCCCGGGTGCGGCGGCCTCGGCCACGACAGGATCCGGCCGCTCCGCTACCCGTCCGGTCGCACGCCTCGACTCCCAGACCGCTATGCCGAGACGCTCGAGGTACCGTCGCTGCAGCGCGTTCACGGCGGCGCACTCTCCGTCTGCAGCCTGCGCCGTCGCCACAGCCACATCACCGGCCCCGACGACGCATACGTCACGAACAGCAGAAACACGACCAGCGGCGGGTCGATCGCGATGACGATGATCACGAGCGGTATCAGCAACAGCCGCCCGAACTTCACGCGCTGGCCCGGCCCGACCTCCTTGAAGCTCAGGTACGCGAAGCGGGACATCATCAGCAGCCCCGCCACGGCGGTCACCGCGATACCGGCCACCAGACCGACGAGCCCGTCGATGCCGTAGGACGTGCTGAGCCAGACCATCGACGCGACACCGGCCGCGGCGGCCGGGCTCGCGAGGCCCTGGAAGTAACGCCGGTCCTGTAGCGCGACATTGGTGTTGAAGCGC
>JAFGNC010000030.1 GCA_016927175.1 Gammaproteobacteria bacterium
ACCGAGCGTCTGCTCGAAATGCGCGACCTGCGGGAACGGGAAGCCGTCGATGAATATGAGATTGTTCTTCGGCCCGTGGCCGCGCACCGAAAAGCTCGCGAATTCCCCGCTCGACACGACTCCCGGCAGGCCGACCAGGGCGCGCATCACGTCACTGCCGCTGCCGGGCGCGTTGCGCAGTTCGTCGCGCGTCAGGAAGCGCTCCGCTGCCGAGCCGTAGGGATCGGCTCCTCGGGCACGACGGCCCGCGACGACGACCTCTTCGTCGTAAGCCGCTTGCGGCCGCAGCTCGAAGCGAAGCCGCCCCGTCCGGCGCTCGATGATCCGAACGGCTGGCTCTACCCCCGGAACGTAGCCGTCCGCTTCAGCGCGGAACTCGTAGAAGCCGTCGGCCAGATCCTCGAAGTAAGCCGATCCGTCAGAACCCGTTGCCACATCCCTGGACTCACCGCTTCTGGATTCGACGGTTACCGTCACACCTGCCAGCGGTCTTGTAGTCACGGCGTCGACGACGTCGACCGAGATAGCGCCCGCGTATGCGACACCGGCTGGCACGACGAGGAGCAGCGCCAGCCAACTGCGACGGTGGAGGGAACAAATTTTGCTACGACGAAGCATGTGCTGAGCACCTTTTGATGCGCCTGAGAGGGGTGACGCATAGTACGGAGCGGCGGTGTGGGTAGGACGCTGCGTTGAATCAGCGGTGCGAAAACTGCATCAGCGGTTTCACTGACCGGCTAGTGGCATGCGCGGTCGATCGAGAATGCGCGCCCATGGAAGGGCGTGCTCCTGACATGCGCCGACGTAACTGCCGCCGCCCGGTGCAACGGCTACGGCCCCGGGGCGATCTGTTGATCTGACTGCTTCGTCAATCTCGTCATCATCCGCGCCGCCGTGCGGGCCGGGCGGGTTCTGGCTCGAGACGGGCTGTGCCGGCATTTCCGGGGGAAAGGGGGAAGATTCAGGCATCTGAACGACGCGGGGTCGGAGCGCTCCGGCCCGATGGCGGCCTGGATCCACCGTCATTCGGCCCGACTTCAGCTCGCCTCAACGGTTTCGCTGCTGACATAATGCCTGCTTATACGCGCTATCCGCAGCCCGCCGGGAAATTTCGGCCGATGTCAAAGTCGTCGTCTGTTCCAACGGGAGTGCGACGTTCTCCAACGCAGTGAGGCCACCATCCCGATTGGTGTCTGTTCCGGGGACATAGGTGACGGTTTATACCGCGGCCGAGCGAGGTACTAGACTCCCGAAATGGCGACGGGCCTGTTCTACTTCGGCGCGAACATCGTTGCGCTGATCGCCAGCGTGCTGATCGGCGCAGGCTGCCTGATCTCGAATCCGCGTTCGTTCAACGCGCGCCTATTCGCCGGTGTCACGGCGAGTACGGCCTGCTATCTGGTGGGCCGGATCTCATACGCCGTACCTCCCGATGTTCAGGTGCAGTTCTGGGCGTGGCCGTACCTGCTGGTCTTCATGAACATGGGCACGGGACTCTGGATGATCCTGGGGTACTCCCTGTTCCAGGATGACAAACGCATCCCGCGCTGGATGATCGGGGCATTCGGTGCCCAATTGCTGCTCAGCGCGATCAATGCATTCGGCTACGCGGGTCGCGACAGCAGCGTGTTGCAATCATCGGCGTACCCTGGCGTCGTCAACTTCATCTTCGGTCCGCTGCCGCTTGCGATGCAGTCCGCCTTCGCATTGCTCGCGCTGTACTGGGCAGCACGTGGATGGCGGGTTGATCTGGACGAAAGCAGGCGTTTCCTTCGCGGACTGTTCCTTATAGTCGTCGGCGGCCTCTCGTTCGGAATCAACGTTACCGAGCTCTACCTTGTCGATGCACCCTACTCGTCACGCGCGCCGTTCGACAACGCGATTACCCTCATCATGGCGGCGGGCTTCGTGACTGTAGCACTGGCGGTGCTCCGATTCGACGATCGGATTCTCGAACGCCTGGTGGATCGCGCGTCGCCATTGCACGATCCTGAGGTCGACCCCCAGTTCGACCGGGACCTCGCCGCGCTCACCCGGGCACTCGAGGAGGAGAAGGTATACCTGACGCCGGGCCTCTCCATCGGCGATCTCGCGAAACGGCTGGCCATGCCCGAGTATCGTCTGCGCGCGCTGATCAACAAGAGGCTCGGCTACAGGAACTTCAACGCCCTGCTGCACGAGTACCGGCTCCGGGACGCCTGCGAGCAACTTGCCGACCCGGCCAAGGCCCATGTACCGATCCTGACCATCGCGCTGGAAGTCGGCTACCAGTCGATCACGCCGTTCAACCAGGCGTTCCGCGACACGATGGGGTGCACGCCCTCGGTCTACCGGCGGCGGCGCCTGAAGCCTGCCTGAAAACTCGAAAACCGCGTCGTTTTCCGAAATCCGGAAGCGGGCTCGAGTAATCCGGAAGAACTCGAAAGACTCTCCGCGGAGGATGCCCGGCACCTTTTCCGTCGGAGCTCAGAATGCCATCCCTTCCTCATCGCCATACTACAAGACGACAGGAACCGCCTCCCAGCACCGGAGAACGCTTTCGTTTGCGGGTGCTCGCCGCCGCCTTCTCGCTGCTCGCGCCCGCCGTGGGAGGGGCCGAGGAGCAAACGGCCGGTTGGCCCGTGACCGAAGGTCTGCCAGGCGGAGGTCGTTACTCGCCGCTCGCCGACATTCACACCGGCAACGTCGACCAGCTCGAGCAGGCGTGGGTGTATCGGTACGGCGACGATGACTACTTCGACGGCAGATTTCCGGTCTATCGTGGCACGTCGTCCGAAAGCACGCCCATTCTCGTCGACGGTCGATTGATCTTCACGACACCCACCAACCGTGTGATCGCGCTCGAACCGGAGTCGGGCACAGAGCTCTGGACATTCGATCCGGGCCTTGCCAGGAACGCGTGGTATGCCAACATGTGGACAAACCGGGGCGTCGCCGTATGGCATGGCCGTCCGAACGATGCTTGCGCGCCGCGCGTTTTTCTCACCACGCTCGATGCACGCCTGATCGCGTTGGACGCGCGCACGGGCGAGCGCTGCCCCGGTTTTGCGGACGTCGATCTGCACGAAAACGTCCAACCCCTTGTCGATCCGCGACAGTTCAGCCTCACGTCACCCGGAACGGTCGTCGATGATGTGATCATCGTCGGCTCGTCCGTCGCCGATTGGATTCGCGCGGACTCTCCGCACGGCGTCGTGCGCGCGTTCGATACCCGTAGCGGCGAGCTCCGCTGGAGCTTTCACACCATCCCCGCCGAGAATGACCCCGGATTCGAGACTTGGGAGACTGGAACAGCCCAGGCCGGAGCCGCGAACGTCTGGTCTACTGTCACGGCGGATCTCGAACGCGGGCTTGTCTTCCTGCCGGTGAGCTCGGCGAGTCCAGATCACTACGGCGGCACTCGCGCCGGTGCCAATCTCTATTCGGATTCCGTAGTAGCACTGGACGCGAAAACCGGGAAGCCCGCATGGCACTTCCAGACGGTGCACCACGACCTCTGGGATTACGACCTCGCGGCGCCCCCGATCCTCATCGACGTTCGGCGCGACGAGCGAGACGTGCCGGCCGTGGTCGTGCTGACGAAATCAAGTCTCGTTTTCGTGTTGCATCGCGAGACCGGAGAGCCTCTCTTTCCGGTTGAGGAGCGCCCTGTTCCGGCCAGCGACGTGCCCGGCGAGCTGGCGTGGCGGACACAGCCGTTTCCGGTGAGACCGCCGCCGCTGTCGTCTCACAGAATTACCGAAGCAGATCTCTTCGATATAACGCCCGAACATCGCGACGCCTGCTCCGAGCGCCTGGCGAAACTACGCAATGACGGCATCTACACACCGCCGAGCCTTCAAGGCTCACTGGTGCACCCCGCGACCGGCGGCGGCGCCAACTGGTCGGGGGGCGCCTTCGACCCCTTCCGGCGACTGCTTTTCGTACCTGTTAACAATTTAGGCATCGAGATAACGCTGGTCCCCACCGGGCGGGATACCGGGGAGCGTTACCGCCTCGATGGCGGGCACGTGCTGTTCGCGCACGATGGCTTGCCCTGTAACCGCCCACCGTGGGGTCGCCTCGTCGCGGTCGATGTCGACAATGGCGAGATTGCGTGGTCCGTGTCGACAAGCACGGGCCCGGGAGATTACGGCAACTCGAGCTATCAACCACCGCTATCGACAGCGGGTGGACTCGTCTTCCACGGAGGCACGTCGTGGCCCGTTCTGCGTATTCATCATGCGACGACGGGTGAGCGCATCGGCACGCTCGAGCTACCTGCGGGCGCGCATGGCGGTGCGATCTCTTACAAGCTGCGTCCCGAGGCTCGCCAATTCGTCGTCGTGGCGGCCGGTGGCCACGACGCGCTTGGCTCCCCCAAGGGGGACTACGTGATCGCCTGGGCGCTGCCGGAGGCCGACGATGCTCCGGGAGTGCCGCCGAATAGTCACTAAAACGGCGCCGGCTCGTCGGGGCGGCAGTCACCTCCGCCTATCGCAGGCCGATTACGCGTAGCCGCTCGAGAAGCCGGTGATAGATAGCCGATCCTCTCCGGCGGGCTTTTCGTTTCCGACCTCGAGAGCTCGACCTGCACGAAGCTGCCGTTGCGTCTGTTTCCTCTCGGCATCGCCGTCCTGCCCGACGGCCGCATTCTTGCTTCGGACGTCAATCAGCTCACGCAGGTCGACAGAGAGTCGGGTGACGCGGTAATCGTGTCGAAGTAGCGGCGCGGCCGGAGAGACGGCGCCCTCACAGCGAATGGCAGATCGTCAATCGCCATACGTGGGAGGAAGACGAGGGTTTTCGACAATGGCCGTCCCGAGGCTATGTCTGCGCAGCTTTACGCAAAGTAAAAATTACTTGACACAGTGACAAGGCGGGCGACAATGGTTGCCTGACGGGCAGTCGGCGGGGAGCACCATGAAACTGGGCGGCAAGGCTCTTCTGATCGGGGGCAGCTTCGTCGTCGCCGTGCTTGCCGGCGCGGCGGCTCTGCTTCATGCACCGATGTTTCACCGGCACGCGGCGGCCTTACACGGGGCTGCTGTGTTGCATGACGGCGCGGGCATCCAGGCGAGCGGCCCGGCCGCCACCATGATCGGAGAGTCGGGCGGCGATCCGATCGTGAACGCCCGTGCGCGCGACGGTGTCGCGGCCATCGGCAGGCGTTGGGACGAAGCGGCGTTTGCCGAGACGGTGGCCCTGTACACGGCCGTGCACCGTGACGTCGAATGGCCCGGCGTGCTCGAGCCGGAGCTCTTTCGGTACGGCCCAGGCGCAGAGCAGACGTTCGAGGTCTACCGGCCCGAGCAGGAGTTCAGCGAGCCGGGGCCGGTGTTTCTGTTTCTGCACGGTAACGGCCTCGGCAACAGCGACCGCATTGCGGCCGGCAGCGGCGGGCTCATCTACAGTCATCTCGGCAAGCTCGGTGCCGCGGCCGGCGGCATCGGTGTGTCGATGGACTATCGTCATGTCTCGGCCGGCGCGGGCGAAGGCGACGACATCGCCGCAGAGCTCGAAGCGGGTGCCGAGGATCTCCGTCTCGTCATCGAGTGGATCGGCGAGAACATTTCATCGTACGGCGGCGATCCCGACACGATCGTCGTCGTCGCGAACTCCGAAGGAGCAACGACGACGGCTTCCTACCTGTTCAACGAAGACTGGCAGACGGAGTCGGGTCCGAACGTGGCGGCCGCCGTTCTGGCTTCAGGTCTTTTCGGCTCGCTCGTACCCGCGGTCGAGCAGCTCGCCTCCGACTACGAAGGCGAACGCGTGCCGCTGGCGCTCTGGACGGCAGAGTACGACACCGCGGAAGTCGCCGACGGTATCGCCGATCTCCGCGAGACACTTTGCCGCAAGTACGATGGCTGCCCGTGGACCGATCAGCTCGAGGGCCACAACCATGTCTCGCACGTCATGAGTCTCGGTACGGCCGACACGGATGCGATGAACTCGCTGATTCGTTTCTACCACACGGTGCGGTAGACGCTGCGCGGGAGGCGGCGCACGGCGCGGCCCGGGCGCCGCCGAGCGCTGGGACCGCGAGACGGCGGGGCTTCTCGGCCAGATCGGCTGCCATACGGCCGAATGCTCGACGCGCGACGCGGTACACCGCACGCGATTCGCGCACCTCCGCGGAAGCGCTGGGCGACCGCACCTCCGCGGAAGCGCTCGACGTACGCGCTTCCGCAGAAGCGCTCGGGGTACGCACCTCCGCGGAAGCGCTCGGCGACCGCACTTCCGCGGAAGCGTTAGCGCCCACTGCGCCGTCGTCTTCGGTGGCGAAGTCGTCGACCATGTCCTCCAGCCGATAGCCGCCGCGCGGAATCACGCGCCCGTCCGGCCGTCGGAAGTAGAGCTCGCCGGTTTCGGCACGCCCCATCGTGAAGCCGCCCTCGTGCACCAGCATGTGATGGTAGGTGCACAGCAACGCCGTATTGTCGAGGCTCGTCTCCCCGCCGTTCGCCCAATGACGAATATGATGCCCGTCCACGTAGCGCTTCCGATCGCACCCCGGAAACGTGCAACCGCGGTCCCGCGACCAGAGCGCCCGTCTGAGCCGGGTCGTCAGCGTGCGCCGATTGCGTCCGACGTCGAGCGGACTCCCCCGCTCGTCCTCGACGAGCGCGATCAGGCTGCCGTCGCAGCAGAGCCGCTTCACGGTCTCGACGGGCAGATCCGACCGCCCCGCACCTCCGCGGAGGGCCGATTCCTCGACGTGCACGACGACCTGGTATCGGTCTGCGGTGGAAGAAGCCTTCGCCGCGTCGTCATTGCCGGACAGGTATGCCTTCGCGACGGCCACCAGCGCATCCGCCTGCTGCGCATACCAGCCATTGCCCGGCGCCGACCGTGCTTCCGCGGCGTCGCGCACGCCCGGCGGCCCGCTCATCGTGCCGAACTCGTGCTCGCTCGCGGCTTCGCCCGCCTCGACTGCGCGCTCGAGCGCCTGCGCGATCAGCTCACCGTCCTCGAGCGGCACCTCGACGCTGATGCACATCGTGCCGCGCGCTGCGTCGCGCCGCAGGGTGAGCGAGCGGCGTTCCCACGCCCGGCGCGCACCAGCGACCGACTCCGGCTCGCCGTTGCGCATCTCCCGGCAGCGCTCCTCGAGCTGTGCGGC
>JAFGNC010000202.1 GCA_016927175.1 Gammaproteobacteria bacterium
CAGTCGCAGTCGCAGTCTCCCCAGCACCGCTATCAGACGTTCCAAAGCTCGGAGCACGGTCAACGTGCTGACGAGGAGATGCGCCGCCTCGACCGGAATCGCGATCAGAGCATCGACGAGAGCGAGGCGCAGGCGGATCCCGAACTGATCGCCGCATGGGCCGACATCGATCTGAGCCGCGACGGCTCGGTTGATGCGACGGAGTACTACCTCTTTGCGGCGCAGCGCAGAATCGCGCAGCTGGAGACGGGCGCCGGCCAGGGCTCGCAGCAGGGTTCGGCGCGCGGCGGCGACGCCGGCAGCCGGCAACAGGGCGCGGCCGCCGACGCGGGACAGCGTCCGGGCGAGAGCCGCGACGAAGGTGGTTTCGCCGAGCAACAGCGCAGCGCGGAGCAGGAAGCGGCGCGGCTCGAGAGCGGCGCTCAGCAGGAGGCACGCCGCCTGGAAGCGCAGCAGCGCGCGGCAGAGCAGGGTGCGGGCCAGCAGCCGGGGGCCGGTGCGCAGGGTCCCGGAGCGGGCCAGCAGCAGGCGCAGGCAGGCGGGCAGGGACCGGGAGCCGGCCAGCAGCAGGGGCAGCAGGGCAGCGGCCAGTATCCGGCCTTCGAGGAAGCCGATTCCAATTCCGACGGCTGGGTGGCCCGGACCGAGCTTGCGACGCTCGAAGGTATAGACTTCTCGACGGCGGATGCGAATCAGGACGGTTTCCTGAGCCGCGAGGAATACCGGGAGGCCACGCAGCAGTAGTGGAAGAGAACCTCCTCGCACGGAGAGGATCAACTCTCGCTGGAGGGCGTACGCGCGGCGCGGCCCCGTCGGGTACGGGGCACGCGTCGCCGATTCGCCTGCGCACGAGGGCCATTCGAAAGAAGCCGGCGGCGCGATCGGCCCTGATCGCGGCGCTGGCGTGCCTGTGCGTCACGGCGGCCGCTCAGCCGAATCGGGACGGTTCGGCGCTGCCGCAGCGCGAAGCCGCCACCTCGGGGACCGACGACTGCGTGGACCCGGCGCTAGAGGAGCCGGTCGACTGCGTGCCGGCCACGTTCGACACGTTCGACATTCCTTTCGGACTGTTGCCGGGCGGCCGAGTCGACGCATCCGGGAATCTCGACCCGTCCTCCTCGCCGGAGGACGCGCACGCGGGCGCGTTCGTCGCCGCCGAGGAGCTCGGCCTTTTCAGAAATTTCGAGTGGCTGCACTGGATCCCGACGGCACCGTCCGCGCGCGACCCGGAAACCGGAGAGTGGCGCGGCGGCGATCTCGACGGCTTCCCGACCGGCTGGGGCTCCACCGGGCTCGGCATCGCCGGCGACTGCCTGTACTTCGGCCGCAGCAACTCGACGAACACGACGGGCCCCGGCGTGACCCGCGACGTCAGGATCTTCCGGATTCAGCAGAATGCCGAACAGGACCCGCCGGTCGAGATCGGCACGATGCCGCAGCTGACCGTCGACGACGGGCAGACGGCCGTGCGCGACCGCGAGCTTCGCCCGTACACCTACACGTCTACCGACGGCACCGAGCGCATGCTGCTGGTGCGCGCCGCGGCGACCGGAACCGGCGGCGACGTGATCACGTACGCCGTGGATCCAGAGACCTGCATGCCCGTCGACGACGGAGCCGTCGCCGAAGGCGTGCTGGCGCACGAGTTTTACCTGTGGCACGACCCGGACAACCCGAACCGCTTTCTCGTCGTGTCGCAGACCTACGGCTCTCAGGAGGAAGACCTCGTCTTCACCGCCATCACGGACGAGGAGACGGGGGAGGTCCTCGACGAGCCGGTGTTCCTCGCGTCGTTCACGCTGGAGGAGACAGGCGGCCCCGTCCGCGACGAGCTGCCGGACGAGTTCGGCCTGTATGCCGACGGCCGCTTCGTCGACTACAGCCATCTGACGGACCAGTGGGGACGGCCGGGCGCGTCGCAGCGCGCACAGGGCAACGATATGCACTCCGGCACGCTGTCGGACGACGGCGAGCGCTTCTACGCCGGCGGCGGCACGGCCGGCATGTACGTGCTGAACACCGAGCTGATCGCGAACAGCACGAACGCGGACATCGCGGCCGGCGGCGCGTGCAACACGCGCTCGACCAACGTCTGGATCGACGGCGAGGTCGGCGGCCTGGTCGACGTGACGAAGCTGCCGGAGGTCGCGAACGACTGCGTGCACCCGGTGCTGAATTCCGATCCGGGCGTGCTGGCGCTCCTCGAGTCCGATGCGCCCGAGCAGCAGAAGCTGGTGCGCTACACGCGGCTCGAGGAACGCTCGCGCTTCGACTTCGCGCCGCCTTTCGTCGCGATGGTCGGCGTGCACAGCGCGATTCCCGTGCCGAACCGGCCGTCGCGGTCCGGCGAGAATCCGGACCGCCGCCCCGCCTATGTCGTGATCACGGAGGAGTGGCCCTTCGGTCCGTGTCCCGAAAGAGGCCTGAGGATCCTGACGGTCGAATCCGAGATCACGCCGATGATGGTCGGCGGGCATGCGATGTCGGACGGCATGCTCGAGAGCTGCCTGAATCAGCCCGTCCCGCCCGGCGCGACGATCCGGCCGATGATGCACGCGCACAACCCGACCGTGCTCGAGAACCTCGTGTTCGTGAACTGGCTCGGACACGGTATTCGCGCGATCGACATCTCGAATCCGTTCAATCCGCGCGAGGTGGGCCACGCGCGCCCGGTGCCGTGGGGCGACGTGATGAGCTATCCCGACATCCACGACGGCCTGATCTATGTCGGCGACAACCACACCGGGCTCCACGTGTTCAAGTACACGGGACCGCGCGCGGACGAGCTGCCGCAGGACGCCGTCTACTCGTCGAACCGCACGAGCCCGCACCCGTCGGGCAGCTCGGGCGCGGGCGCAGGTGAGTGAAGCCGTGCGAGGTCGCATCCTGCGCCGCGCGGGCGCTTCTGTGACCGGCGAGAGGCGGCCGGCAAGCGCGAAGCGTGCGACGTCGGCGTTGCTCCCGGTGCTGGTTGCCGTGCTCGCAGCGGCGGACGCGCGCGCTCAGTCGCCGGCGCAGACGCCGCCGCCCGGCGGCGATGCGACGCAGGCCGCGGAGGCGCTCTACAACGGGCAGGACCTGCGTTTCCTGCAGCACATGATCGTCCATCACGAGCAGGCGCTCGCGATGTCGGACCTCGTGCCCGAGCGCACGCAAAGGCAGCCGTTCGTCCGGTTCGCGCGCTATATCGAGCGGGGGCAGGCGTCCGAGATCGCGCAGATGCGCGCGCTGCTCGACGTCGCCGCAGCGCGGGGCCGGCAGTTGCCGGAGCCGCACCTCGACGCGGACCCGCCGATGCCGGGTATGTTGTCGAGCGCCGAAATGCGAAGGCTCGCAGCCGCGACCGGGGAGGAGTTCGAGCGGCTGTGGATCGAAGGCATGATCTTCCATCACCAGGGCGCGATCGATATGGCGCAGGCGCAGCAGCTGCAACAGCTCGAGAGCGGACGCCGGCCATACGGGCTTCACGTGCTGGTCGAGGACATCATCGTCGAGCAGCGCGCGGAGATCGCGAAGATGCGCGCCTGGCTCGACGAGTGGGGCATCGGCAGCGGGAGCTCCGGCCGCTGAGCGGCGGGGGCGCGGCGGGGCCTTCAACTTCCTCGAACGATGAAAGGCGATCGCGCACGAAACGG
>JAFGNC010000031.1 GCA_016927175.1 Gammaproteobacteria bacterium
CGAGCGCTTTCCACGTCGCGACACAGTCCTCGCTGCGAAGGAATCCGCGGATCCGCGTCTCGCCCGCGGCGATCGCGCCCAGCATCAGGGCGCGATGCGATATCGACTTGTCGCCGGGCACCGCGAGCTCGCCGCCGACGCGGCTGACGGGCTTCGCCAGGAACGTCTCGCCGGGGCCGTGCGCGCCGCCATCCGGTGCCGTCACAGCACGGCCTTGGGGTATGCGCCGAGCACGCGGAACAGGCTCGCCTGTTTCTCGATCTCGGCGAGCGCGCTCCGGACGATGGACTCCTCGGCGTGCCCGTCGATGTCGACGAAAAACACGTAGTCCCACTTGCGGCGGCGCGAGGGCCGCGACTCGATCCGCGTCATGTTGACGCCGTTGCGGGCTAGCGGTTCTAGCAGGTGAAACAGCACGCCGGGCCCTTCGGTGCCGGTGGCCGATACGAGCAGCGAGGTCTTGTCGTCGCCGCTGGGCGGAAACGTGTTGCGGCCGATCACGAGAAATCGCGTCGTGTTGTCGGCCTGGTCCTCGACGTTGCTGAACAGGATCCTCAGGTCGTACACCTCGGCCGCCGCGTCGCCGGCAATCGCTGCCGTGCCGTCCTCGTCCCGCGCCCGTCGAGCGGCCTCGGCATTGCTCGAGACGACGATCCGCTCGACGTCCGGCAGGTTCTGCGCCAGCCAGCCGCGACATTGCGCGAACGACTGCGAATGCGAGCAGATCCTGCGAATCTGGCCGAGATCGCTCATCCTGCCCATCAGGTGCTGGTGGATGCGCATCTCGACCTCGCCGCAGATCTTCAGCGGCGACGTCAGGAACATGTCGAGCGTGTGGTTGACCGTGCCCTCGGTCGAATTCTCGACCGGCGCCACGCCGAAATCGGCGATGCCGGACTCGACCTCGTGGAACACCTCGTCGATGGTCGGCACCGACAGCGCCCGCGCCGAATGCCCGAAATGCTTGAAGACCGCGGACTGCGTGAACGTGCCCTCTGGGCCGAGGTAAGCTACCTTCAGCGGCTCCTCCTGAGCGAGACACGCGGACATCAGCTCGCGGAAGAGCCGCACCATTTCCTCGTCCCGCAGCGGCCCGTCGTTGCGCTCGACGACCCGCCGCAGCACCTGCGCCTCGCGCTCGGGGCGGTAGTAGTCGGCCGTCTTGCTGAGCCCCTTGACCTCGCCGACCTGCTGCGCGCAGCGCGCCCGATCCGAGATCAGCGCCTGGATCTGCGCGTCGATCTCGTCGATCCTGCCGCGCAGCTGCTCCAGGGTCCGCTGCTGATCGTCGGTCTTCTTCGCCATGCGTCAGCTCTCGATCACCGGCACGACTCTTACGGACAGAATACCCTTGACGTCACGGATGCGCTGCAGGGTCTCCTCGCTCGCCGGCCCGTCCAGATCGACGACGGTGTACGAGAGGCCGCCTCGCGACACGTTCAGCATGTCCGACACGTTGATGTTCTCGGTCGCGACCGACGACAGGATCTGCGCGACCATGTTCGGCACGTTCAGGTGCGGGATCGCCAGGCGATCCGGCCGGTCTCGCGGCAGCACGGCCTCGGGGAAATTGACCGAGTTGCGGATGTTGCCCTGCTCCAGGTACTCCTTCAGGCTCTCGGCGGCCATTACGGCGCAGTTCTCCTCCGCCTCGCGCGTAGACGCGCCGAGATGCGGCAAGCAGATCGCCTTCGGGTGCTCCTTCAGCCTCGTCGTCGGGAAGTCCGTCACGTAGTGGCTCAGCTGGCCCGCGTCGAGCGCCTCGATTACGGCGTCGACGTCGACGACGCCCTCGCGCGCGAAGTTCAGCAGCACGGAGTTGCGCGGCAGCAGCTTCAGGCGGTCCCGGTTGATCAGGCTGCGCGTGTCGTCGTTCAGCGGCGTGTGCACCGTCACGACGTCGGCGCGCGTGAACAGGTCATCGAGATTGACCGCCTTTTCGACGCCGCGCGACATCTGCCAGGCACGCTGGACCGTGATCTTCGGATCGTAGCCGATGACCTGCATGTCCAGGCCGAGCGCCGCGTTCGCAACCTCGACGCCGATCGCGCCGAGACCGACTACGCCGAGCGTGCGGGTCGGCAGCTCGAAGCCGACAAACTGCTTCTTGCCCGCTTCGACGGCCTTCGACAGCTCCGCGTCGGTGCCGTCGAGCTTACGCACGTAATCCGCGGCCGGGATCAGGTTGCGCGCCGCGAGGAACAGCCCCGCGAGAACCAGCTCCTTGACCGCATTCGCATTCGCGCCGGGCGTGTTGAATACCGGCACGCCTCGTTCGCTGAGCGTGTCCACCGGTATGTTGTTGACGCCGGCCCCGGCCCGGGCAACCGCCTGCACGCTCGCCGGGATCTCCATGCCGTGCATGTTGTGGGAGCGCAGCAGAACGCCGTCCGGCCGCGTGATGTCGGACGCGACCTCGTAGCGCTCGCGCGGGAAGCGGCGCAGACCCGCCAGCGCGATGTTGTTCAGGGTCAGAATCTTGAAAGGCATGCTCAGGCCCTCCGCGCTTCGAAGTCGGCCATGAAGTCGATCAACGCCCTGACGCCCTCCTCCGGCATGGCGTTGTAGAGGCTCGCGCGCATACCGCCGACCAGGCGGTGGCCCTTCAGATTCGTCAGCCCTGCCGCCTTCGATTCCTCGAGGAACGCCTTGTCGAGCGCCGAATCGGCGAGCGTGAACGGGACGTTCATCCACGACCGGCAGTCCTTCCTGACCGGGTTGGCGTAGAAATCGGAAGCGTCGATCGCACCGTAAAGCAGATCCGCCTTGCGCCGGTTTCGCTCGGCCATGGCGTCGAGGCCGCCCTGCTCCTCTAGCCATTCGAAAACGAGCCCGGCCAGGTACCACGCGAACGTCGGCGGAGTGTTCCACATCGAGTCCGATTCCGCGGCGATCTTGTAATCGAAAACGCCCGGCGTCTCCCGCCGCGCGCGGCCGACCAGATCGTCGCGCACGATCACGATGCCGAGCCCGGCAGGCCCGATGTTCTTCTGCGCGCCCGCGTAGATGATCCCGAAACGCCCGACGTCGAGCGGCCGCGACAGGATCGTCGACGACATGTCCGCGACCAGAGGGACGTCGCCGACCTCCGGTATCGAGGGAAACTCCACGCCGACGATCGTCTCGTTCGGCGTGTAGTGCACATAGGCGGCATCGGACGTCAGCTGCCAGGCTTCGGGGTCCGGTATCTCCGTATAGCGGCTCGATTCCGCGTCCGCGGCGATGTTGACGGTCGCATAGCGCGCCGCCTCGCCGGCCGCCTTCTTGCCCCAGCTGCCCGTCAGCACGTAATCGACGGTCGAGCCCGCAGGCGCGATGTTCAACGGCACGGCGGCGAACTGCGCGGTCGCGCCCCCGGCCGTGAACAGCACGCGATAGTTGTCCGGAATCCGGAGCAGCCGACGCAGCGCAGCTTCGGCGCGGGCGGCGCAATCGATGAAGTCCGCGCCGCGGTGGCTCACTTCCATGACGGACATCCCGCTGCCTTTCCAGTCGAGAAGCTCCGCCTGGGCTTTGCGCAGCACCGGTTCCGGCAGCATCGCCGGGCCGGCGCTGAAGTTGAATACTCGGTTCATGATCTCCCGTCCTTGATTCTGTCGGGCGTCACTCTTCGTCGCCCGCGCCGGCGTCCCCGGCGCTCTCGTCTGCGCCCGCGCCCGCGATGTCGCCCGCTTCGCCCTGCGCGGTGCCTGCGTCCACGATGTCGCCCGCCTCGTCCTGCAGCGCCTCGACGCGCTCGATGCCGACGAGCCGGTCCTCGTCGCCGAGCCGGATCAGCCGCACGCCCTGCGTGTTGCGGCCCAGCATGGAGATGTCCGCGACCGGCGTGCGCACCAGCGTGCCGGCCGAAGTGATCAGCATGATCTCGTCCTCGAGCGACACCTGCAGCGCGCCGATGACGCGGCCGTTGCGCTCCGACGTCCGGATGCCGATGACACCCTGGCCGCCACGACCCTTGACCGGGAACTCCTCTACCGGCGTGAGCTTGCCGAAGCCGTTCTCGGTCGCGAGCGCGATCGGGCCCTCGGCCAGGATGCTGAGCCCGATGACCTCGTCGTCCGGCCCGCTGAGCCTCAGGCCGCGCACGCCGGCCGCCGTGCGCCCCATCGGCCGGACGTCGCTCTCGGAGAAGCGAATGGCCTTGCCCGAGCTCGCGAACAGCATGATGTCCTGCCGCCCGTCCGTGATGCGGGCGCCGATCAGCCGGTCGTCGCCGCGCAGGTCGATCGCGATGATGCCGTTCGTGCGCGGCCTCGAGAACGCCGGCAGCGGCGTCTTCTTGACCGTTCCCCGGCTCGTCGCGAACAGCACGAACTTGTCCTCGTCGTACGACTTGACGGGCAGCACGGTGCTGATGCGCTCGTTTTCCTGCAGCGGCAACAGGTTCACGATCGGGCGGCCGCGGGAGCCGGGGCCCGCCTGCGGCAGCTGATAGACCTTGATCCAGTACACCTTGCCGAGGCTCGAGAAGCACAGCAGCGTGTCGTGCGAGTGCGCAACGAACAGCTTGTCGATGAAATCCTCGTCCTTGACGCGTGCCGCGGCGCGCCCGCGCCCGCCGCGACGCTGCGCCTGATACGTCTCGACCGGCTGCGCCTTCGCATAGCCGGCATGCGACAGCGTGACGACCAGCGACGCCTCCGGAATCAGATCCTCGATGGTCAGGTCGTTGTAGTCCTCGACGATCTCCGTGCGCCGCGCGTCGGCATAGCGCTCCCGGACCTCCGTCAGCTCGTCGCGGATGACTTCCTGCAGCTTCTCGGGGTCGGACAGGATGTGAAGATAAAGGTTAATACTATCGATTATCTCACTGTATTCCTTCGATATCTTATCCTGCTCGAGCCCCGTCAACCGGTGCAGCCGCAGATCCAGGATCGCCTGGGCCTGGACGGTCGACAGCTTGTAGCCTTCCTCCGACAGCCCGCACTCCTCGGTCATGTCCTCGGGGCGCGTGTTCTCTGCGCCGGCCTTCTCGAGCATGGCGACGACGGCGCCGGGCGCCCAGTGCCGCGCACACAGGCGCTCGCGCGCCTCGGCCGGCGACGGCGACGCCTTGATCAGCTCGATGACCTCGTCGATGTTCGCGAGAGCGACCATCTGGCCTTCGAGGACATGGGCACGCTCCCTCGCCTTGCGCAGGTCGAACAGCGTGCGCCGCGTGACGACCTCGCGGCGGTGCCGCAGGAACGTCTCGAGCAGCTCCTTCAGCGTCAGCAGGCGGGGTTGGCCGTCCACGAGCCCGACCATGTTGATGCCGAACACACTCTGCAGCGGAGTCTGCTTGTACAGGTTGTTCAGCACGACGTCGGACAGCTCGCCGCGTCGCAGCTCGATGACGACGCGCATGCCGTCCTTATCGGACTCGTCGCGCAGCTCGCTGATGCCGTCGAGGCGCTTCTCGCGCACGAGCTCCGCGATCTTCTC
>JAFGNC010000203.1 GCA_016927175.1 Gammaproteobacteria bacterium
GCGACTCCTCCGCTTCGCGCAGCTCCGACAGAATCGCGACGCAGCGCTCGTAGTACGCGGCGCCGTCCGCAGTGACGCTGACGCGGCGGGTCGTTCGATTCAGAAGCTTCACGCCGAGCGCCGCTTCGAGCTTCTTGAGCAGCGTCGCCGCCGTGGCTTTCGGCAGGCCGAGACTGTCCGCGGCGCGCGTCACGCCGCCGGTTTCGACGATGCGGACGAAGACCTCCATTGCCCGCAGCTTATCCACAGCCATTGTTCAGCATTATGAATAGTGAATCCAACTATGACCGCTTTAACGACAGAACTGCAAACAATAGAGTACCGCAGTCCGTCGAACGAAATCAGGAGAAGCCGATGTCCGAAGCAGCGCGAACCCTCGCCGAGACGCCTTTCGATGCCGAAGTGCTGGCCTCGCCCGTCCCTGTGCTGGTCGACTACTGGGCCGAGTGGTGCGCGCCGTGCCGAATGATCGCTCCGCTGATCGATCAGATCGCCGCGGCTTACCAGGGCCGGTTGAAGGTCGTCAAAGTCGACGTCGAAGAGCATCCCGCTCTGGCGCGCCGCTACCAGGTACGCAGCATCCCGACGCTGATGCTGTTCCGGGACGGGCGGCCGGTCGGGACGCATGTCGGCGTAGTCGATGCGGCGAAGCTCGCCGCGTTCGTCGAGCCGCAGCTGGCGTGACGCTCGCGCGCCGGCGTTGCTCCGCCGCGAGCTCGCTTGCTATGTTCTCCCGCCTGCCCGTTGGCGCAGACGGCAGATGACCGGCCCCGGAGCCTTCTGCCCGGGCGTTCGTCCGGGGCCTTCTGCCGGGCATCACGAGCAAGGGAAACGTCAGTGGAACTCAGCACGGAGATCGAGGCGCGGGGCGCCGCCTACCGATTCGCCGGAACGTACGAGCCCGAGTACCGGGCGGTGGCGGAAGCCTTCATCGAGAATTTCAGGGTCGAGGACGAGGTCGGAGCCTCGTGCTCGATCATGCTGAACGGCCGCACCGTCGTCGACGTCTGGGGCGGCTGGCGCGACGGCGCGAGGCGGATGCCGTGGGACGCGCCGACGACGGTCTGCATGATGTCCGTCGCAAAGGGCGTCACGGCGATCTGCTTCAACATGCTGATCGACCGCGGCCTCGTCGATCCGGACGCGTATGTCACCGAGTACTGGCCGGAGTACGGGAAAAACGGCAAGGAAAAGACGCGCGTCCGCCACATTCTCGATCACACGGCCGCCGTGCCGGTGCTGACGACCAACCCGCTGTGGCCCGGCGCGATGTTCGACCGCGAAGCCATCGTCAGGGCGCTCGAGGAGCAGGAGCCGCTGTGGGAGATCGGCACCAGAGCGGCTTACCACGTGCATCATCAGGGCTTTCTGCTCGGCGAGATCATGCGCCGGGTCTGCGGCAGGACCGTCGGCCCCTTCCTGCGCGAGGAAGTGACGACGCCGCTCGCGGCCGAGTACTACATCGGCGGCATGACCGACGCGGAGCAGGCGAACGTTGCCGAGGTCATGCCGAACATGGACGCGAAACTTTTCGCCGCCAAGGAAAACGCCGACCGGACGTCCCTTCGCGCCCTCGCCTTCAAGCAGAACCCGGACGAGCCATGGGCCGTGACGCTGAACAGGCCGGAATGGCGAACGGTCGAGATCGCGAGCGGCAACGGCCACGGCAACGCCCGCGGCGTCGCGCGAATCTACGGCGCGCTCGGCGCGGGCGGCAGTCTCGACGGCGTCACGCTGATGAGCACGGAGCAGATCGAGGCGATGACCACGATGCAGCACAACCAGGTCGAAGCGCTGCAGGATCGGCCCTACCGCCAGGCGCTCGGCATTCTGCTGAACACGCCGGAGGCGGTGTACATGGGGCCGAACATGCGCAGCTTCGGGCACCACGGCATCGGCGGCTCCATCGGCTTCTGCGATCCGGACGCCGGCATCGGCTTCTCGTACGCCTGCAACAAGATGCACGCGGTCGGCACGAACGGCCCGCGGGCAGCGAGACTGATCGACGCGTTCTACGGCTGCGAGTAAAAAGGGGTCAGTAAAAAGGGGTCAGGGCCCTTTTCCAGTCGAAAAGGGCCCTGACCCCTTTTCCGGCCAAAAAGGGCCCTGACCCCTTTTCCGGCCGAAAAGGGCCCTGACCCCTTTTTGGTTTCAGGCCGTGGCCGCGACGCCGCCGTCGACGTTGAAGACCTCGCCGTGCACGAAGCTCGCGTCGTCGCTCAACAGAAAAGCGACGGCCCTCGAGTTGTCCTCTTCCGTGCCGTTGCGGCGCAGCGGAATCCGGGCCGCGCGCTTCTCGTACTCCTCGCGCGTGTTCAGCCCCATCGCGCCGGGCGTCGGCACGGAGGCAGGCGACACGGCGTTGACGCGGATCCGTCTCGGCCCGAGCTCCGCCGCCATGACGCGCGTGAACGCGACGACGGCGCCTTTCACGGCGCTGTAGGCGGACGTGTTCGGGAAGCCGCGCGCGGCGACGGGCGAAGCGAGGTTGATCATGCTCGCGCCGCGCTCGGGATCGTAGTGCTCGAGCAGCGCCTGGGCGGACCAGAACAGCGCCTTGACCCCGACGTCGAGCATTGCGCCGAGACGCTCCGGCTCCACGTCCTGCACGGGGCAGTAATGCAGGATCATCGCATTGTTGACGATCGCGTCGATTCGCCCGCCCGTCGCCGCGAACGCCTTCGCGACGTCGCGGAACGTCTCGCGGCGGCCGACGTCGCCCTCGTAGGCGAACGCGCTGCCGCCGGCCTGCTCGATCGCGGCCGCGGTACGGCGGCAGCTGTCGCCGTCGACATCGACGACGCCGACCGTCGCGCCGCAGCTTGCCAAATGCCGGGCGAGATGCTCGCCGAGGCCGCGGCCGGCGCCGGTGACCAGATAGTATTTGTCGCTGAAATCGTAGCTCATCGCGGCGACTATACCGCAGCCCTTCGGCGGCCGCCCGGCGGTTCTCGTTTGAGCTAGAATCGCGCGAGCACATGCAACGACGCGATCGAGGCTCGGGGGTGCCGCATGGCCGCGCAAGATGCACGAACGAACGATGATTCGACCATAGTGGCGCAGATGGATTTCTGCCTCCCCGGCGAAAAGGTGATCTTTTATCCGAGCGACAGGGGGAAGTCGCAGTGGCCGTACAGGCCCCACGAGGTCAGGATCGCGGACGCTCGCCCGATCGCTGGCGAGCTCGCGCTCGAACGCAACGGCTTCGTGCTGGTCGAGCGCGATTCCGCCGTCGATGACTTCTACGACCGCGACGAGGTCGAGCGGGTCTACCTGCCGGAAGTGGTGGATCTCGTGACGGAGCTGACCGGCGCGGACCGGGTGATCACCTTCGGCACCATGCTGCGCACGGACTCGAAGACGGCGGCGCAGGGCAACCTTCCGGCGTTCGGCGCGCACGTCGACTACGGCGACTATACTGTCCGGCAGTTCGCGATCGAGACGCTCGGCGCGGAAGAAGCGGAGAAATGGCTGCAGGGCCGCTACATGCTGATCAACGTGTGGCGTCCGATCAGCGTCGTCCGCCGCGCGCCGTTCGCCGTATGCGACGCCAGCACCGTCGCCCCGTCGGACCTGAACGACAGCGAGGTGCGAGGCGGCCTCGGCGATCCGAACCGCCCGACGCTGTACGGCCACGCCGTGGCGTTCAACCCCGCGCAGCGCTGGTACTACGTGCCGGACATGCGGCCGGAGGAAGTTCTGGTGTTCAAGCTGTTCGACTCCGACTCATCGGCCGTACAGTGGACCGCGCACAGCGCCTTCGAGCACCCGAATACCGCGCCGGACGCGCCGCCGCGCGAAAGCATAGAGGTCAGAACCATCGCTTTCTTCAGGCCCTGAAGAGGCGAAACCCGTCCGCGGAAAACCGGACCGGATGACTGTGATATGGGGGGAGCCATGCGGTTCGACGAAATAAGAACGCAGCTGCTGAATCGGCCGATGACGACGTATCAGGTCTCGGCCGTGGCGATCGGCGTGCTGGTGAACATGATGGACGGCTTCGATCTGCTCGCGATCTCGTTCGCGGGGCCGGCGATCGATCGGGAATGGATGCTCGGCCCCGAGCGTCTCGGAGAGCTGTTCAGCGCGGGCCTGCTCGCGATGGCGGTCGGCGCTTTCGGCCTCAGCTGGCTCGCCGACGCCTACGGCCGCCGCACGGCGACGATGATCAATCTCGCCTGCATGACGGTCGGCATGACGCTCGCCGCGACGGCCACGTCCTTCTCGATGCTGCTGCTGGCGCGCGTCTTCACGGGGCTCGGCGTCGGGGCGATGACGGCCGCCATCGGCTCGCTGGTCTACGAATTTTCCCCGAAGAACCGCCGCGAGGTGTCGCTCGGTTTCGTGACGGGAGCCTTCCCCTTCGGCACGATTGTGGGCGGCATCGTATCCGTCTGGCTGCTGACCCTCGGCTGGCGCGCGGTGTTCGCCTTCGGCGCCGTTCTGACGCTTGCGCTGATCCCGCTGGTCTACTTCCGCCTGCCCGAATCGCTCGATTTTCTGGTCGGCAAGCAGCCGAGGAACGCGCTCGGCCGTGCAAATCGGGAGCTCCGGCGGCTCGGCTTCGAGCCGCTGACGGAGCTGCCGCCGAAGTCCGTCGTCAGCTCGA
>JAFGNC010000204.1 GCA_016927175.1 Gammaproteobacteria bacterium
GACGTCAGGAACGGCGCGCGCTGCTGCAGCGCCCACGTTTCCTTCATGCTGTTGACGTCGAACGCGGCAAGCTTGCCGACGTTGCCGTCGGTGCCCGGCATCTCGTAGAAGCGTCGATCGGCGCCGCCACCGCTGCCGCCGCCGGGGACCTGCTCGATCTTCTGCGCGCGAATCGCGATGCAGCTCTGGCTGAGCGGGATGATCAACTGGTTCGTGGCCCTGTTGTGACTCATGGCCTGCCAGTTGTGCCCGCCCGCCGTGCTCGGGCAGGCCTGGATCCAGTCGCCGATGCGGTGGTTGGCGATGTCGTCGCGATACTGCGGCCGCCCCGTCTCCGGATCGATGCTCGCGAACACGTTCTGAAACAGCGTTTCCTTGTAGTCGATGAACTCGCCCGTCTGCCGGTCGAGCTTCCACAGCACGCCGTGCTTGCCTATCGTGAACACCGTGCGGCGGCCGTCGACGTCGACCAGCACGCGCTCGAACACCTCGTCGAGATCGAGCGCCTCTGCCGGCGCGTGCTGGTGATACCACGCGAGCGTGCCGTCGTCCGGATCGAGCGCCAGCGTCGAGTTGGTGTAGAGGCCGACGTCGTCCGCGCTCTGACGGCGGCTCGCGATCATCCACGGCTTCGCCTGCGCGACGCCCCAGTAGGTCAGATCGAGAGCGGGGTCGTAGCTGCCCGTGATCCACGACTCGCCGCCCGCGCGATACAGGTTCTCGACGTCGCCCCACGTGTCGCCGCCGGGCTCGAGATCGCGCGCGATCGTGTAGAACTTCCACAGCAGCCGGCCGTCGTCGGCGTCGTACGCGCTGATGAAGCACTTCTCGTCGCGGAAGCGCGTGCAGCCGCCGAGCCCCTGCACGACCTTGCCGCCCGTCACGAGAGGTCCGCTCGACGTCGAGAAATCGCCTTCGCGGCGATCGCCGATGATCGTCTCCCAGATCGTGTCGCCGGTGCGCGCGTCGAGCGCGACGAGCCGAGCGTCCTTAGTCGCCGCAATGATCCTGTCCCGGTAGATCGCGAGCCCGCGCATCGCGCCGCCGGTCGATGCGGGACCCAGGTGGTTCTCCCAGATCAGCTCGCCGCTCGCAGCATGGAGCGCCTGAATCGTGTTGTCGCTCAGGTTCAGGTACAGGATGCCGTCGTGCACGATCGGCGCGGGCTGGTTGCTGCCGTCGGGCATGCTCCACACCCACTTGAGCTCGAGATCGCCGACGTTGTCGCGCGTGATCTGGTCGAGCGGGCTGTGATTCCAGGCCTGATAGTTGCCGCGGATCATCAGCCAGTCGGCCGGGTCCGGCTCGCGCAGCATCGCGTCCGTGACGGGCTCGAAATCGGGCACGGTCCCGGCGACCGTGACGCCGGTCGGCCGCGCCGCCGCCTGCGCGGGCGCGCCGGGCGGCGGCCCGGACTGACGCAGCCGCGCGAGCAGCTCCTCCGGTGTGTTGCCGTCCGCGACGTCGCCGATCGAGACGCCGGCCGAGGCCGTCAGCGGCGCGCCGCCCGGCCGCGCGCCGTTCGCCTCCAGCACGAATGCGGCGAGATTCACGTACGCCTCGGCGCCGAGGCTCCCCGGCGTCGCGGGCGCCGGCGGCATCGTGAGCCGCATGTACTCGATCAGCTGATCGGTCGTGCGCTCGCCCCATGCGGCGATGAAATCCGCTCCGGTCAGCGGCTTCGCCTCGTTCTCGCCGCGCAGATCCGGCTGATGGCAGCCGGCACAGTTGACGCGGTAGGAGACCTGGCCCGCGGCGGACTGCTCGGCCGAGAAGACCTGCGGCTGCGCCGCCGCATCCGCGGCGACGCCGGCGAGCGAGCAGGCAAGGGTCAGAAGCGGTATACGCCGCATGCGAAGCTCTCCTACGGTAACAGCCAGCCCCACAGGTTGCCGTCCGGCGCGGCCTCGCTGTCGATCTGAACGTAAACGCGGCCGTCGGCGAGCGCCGCGGCCTGCTCGCGCGACAGCCGCACGGCGCCGGTCACCGAACCGCTCGCGGCGTGCTCGACCTCGAGCTCCGCGACGGCCGGACCGCGGACGCCGAGCACCGTGCCGACGTGCAGATGCGCCCCCGTCGCCGGAGCCGTCATGCCGGAGAACCGGCCCTCGACCGTCAGGTCCCTGCCGTCGAGCACGGCGCTGGCCGAGCCGCTGCCTTTGACGGCGGCGGCGTTTCCGAGGTCGATCGGTGCGGTCGAAAGGCGCGCGGCGAAGCGGCTGCCCCCCTGCGCGCCGGCCCAGCCTGCCGCTGCCGTCAACAGCAGGACGGCGGCCGCGCGTGAAGCCGTGCCCATGGCGATTCCCCCTTGCAACGGGCCATCGTTATGAAGTCGTCGTTGAAATTATCGCGTTGCCGGAATCGAACTTAAGCGAAAGCCGATGCGGAGACAACAACGGCTTGCTGCCCGACGAAGGGCGACGCGACGCCTCGCGCGAGGCGCCCGAGCGCCGGCGCCGCGGACGGATGCTACTCGGGCAACGCAAACACCCAGACCGTCGCCCCGCGGTTCGGCGGGCTGCGCAGCTCGGGGACCAGCGGCGCGAAGCTTCTCGCGTGGAAGCCGCCCTCGCCGACCACGAGCGCGACGTACTGCCGGCCGTCGACGGCATACGTGATCGGGCTCGAGCTCGACACGTCGTTCAGCCGCGCCTCCCACAGCACGTCGCCGTCGCGTTGATCGTAAGCGCGAAAGTTCCGGTCGAACGAAGCCGCGAACACGACGCCGCCGGCCGTGGCGAGCACGCCCGACGTCTGCGGCGCGCGCTGCCGCGCGGTCCAGACCGTCTCGCCCGTCGCGACGTCGATCGCCTGCAGCCGGCCGTAGTTGCCGTCGCTGTCGGGACGCGGCCGGATCCCCCAGTTCACGCCGGACGACAGTCCGCCGCGGCCGCCGCCCGGCACCGGGTAGAGGTCCATGCAGGCTTCGTTCAGCGGCACGAACAGCCGGCCGCGCGAGGCATCGTAGGATGCCGGCAGGTAGTTCTTCGCGCCGGCGCCGTGGGGGCAGACGAGCTTGATCTCGCCGTCGCCGGGATACAGGTCCCGGTTCACGGTCTTCGCGCCGCTGCGCTGATCGATCTCCGTCACGATGTTCTGCAGCCCGAGGTCGATCGCGAACAGGAACTCGCCCGTTTCGGCATCGAGCGCCTCGTAGATGCCGAGCTTGCCGGCCGTCAGCGCGACCTGGCGCTCGCGGCCGGCGAGGTTCAGATCCAGAAGCTGGCGCTCGAACGCCCAGTCGAGGTCCCACTGATCGTTCGGGAAATGCTGGAAATGCCAGACCAGCTCGCCGGTGTCCGGGTCGACCGCCAGCGTCGAGTTCGTGTAAAGCGCGTCGTTCGTGACGCCGGGCGCATCGCTCGGCTCGAGCAGCGGGCCCGTATCGTACGTATTGCCGGTGCCGAAATAGGCGAGACCGGTCTCGGGATCGTAGCTGCCCGGCGTCCACACCGAAGCGCCGCTGCGCTCCTCGTACGGCATGCCGTTCCAGCTGTCGCCGCCCGGCTCGCCGGGGCGCGGGATCGTGCCGAGCCGCCACGCGATCTCTCCCGTCTCGGCGTCGAGACCGACGATCTGCGGGCCGCCCGGCTTTGCGCCGACGCCGGTGCCGGTCGTGCCGATCATGACTCTGCCGCGCGCCGCGAGCGGCCCGCCGTTGATGCCTTCGCGCACGCGGAAGTCGCCGACGCGCGTGTCCCAGACGGGCTCCCCGGTATGCACGTCGAGCGCGACGACGTGCACGTCCGACGTGCCGAGATAGAGCCGGTCACCGTACAGCGCGAGGCCGCGCTTGTGAAACGGCGACGCGCCCTCCTCGAGCGTGTGGCTGTACTGCCAGAGCAGGTCGCCCGTGGCGGCGTCCAGCGCCTGCACGACGTCCCCGTAGCTGACGACGAACATCGTGCCGTCGCGCACGAGCGGCACGCCCTCGTTGGAGCCCGCGGGCAGCGTCCAGCTCCACGCGAGACGCAGGTCGCCGGCGTTGCGCGTATCGACGGACGCGAGCGGACTGAAGCCGTGCGCGTCGTAGCTGCGCCGCCAGCCGAGCCAGTCCGCGGCCGGCGGGTCGGCCAGCGCCGCGTCGTCTACCGGCTCGAAGTCCTCGAGCGGGGTCGGCAGCTCGACCGTGACGCGCTCCGTGTAAGGCGAGTAAGCCATGAAGCTGAAGCCGCCTTCCGGTATCCGCATCGCCGCGAGCGCGCGCGGGTCCGTCGGCAGCGCGGTGTCGCCGGCGACGATGTCGTTCGCGCGAAGCAGATACGCGACGAGGCTGGCATACGCGGACACATCCAGCGAGCCGGGGCTCGAGGTCGGCATCGTCCTGCGCGTGACGTCGAACAGATCGAAGACGCTGCCGCCGCCGTACTTGTCCATGAAGGCGACGCCCTTCAGCGGCGCGCCGAGCGGACCGTCGTCGAGATTGGCGCCGTGACACTGCGCGCAGGTCTGCGCGTAGATTCGGGCGCCGTCGTCGGCCTGGGCATCAGTATAGGAAAGGGGAATGTCCTGCGCCGCCGCGAGGCCGGCCGCAGCGGAGCCGGCCAGCCCGATTACCGCGCGCGCGATAGCGGCGCGCGTGCGCGCGCTCCGTCTGCGATCACCCAACGTTCGTCGCCCTCCCCAGGCGCGCCGACGACACACCGGCCGGAGGCGGCCTGCACGTCGGCGCGGTTACAGGTTCCCGACGGCGGATCCGCGTCGGTGACCATGACGACCTTTTGCCATGCGGGGGTGTCCCGCGCAAGCTCCGGGCGTTTTCTAGTTCTGCAGCAGTTCCTGAAGCTTCTCTCGGGCCGCGTCCTCGATCTCCTCGGTCGCTTCCTCGACCGCCGAGTCCCGCACCCGTTCGACGACGGCCTGCCGCGCCGCGGCGAGTATCGGCGTCAGCAGAGCTTCCGTCGCTTCGGCGTAAGTGGCGCCGGACGAGCCGCCGACGTCCTCGACGACGACTTCCGGCAGATCGACGTATTGCTCGTCCTCGAGCAGCTCCGACGTCAGCGTGATGCGGCCGCGGGCGAGCCGGAAGCGTTCGATGATCACGCGCTCCTCCGGCTCGGCCGACGGCTCGCTGTCATCGCTCTGCTCCAGACGCTCCAGCAGCTCGTTCAGATTGCTCGAGTTGCCGCGCTGCTCGGCGTTCAGCCGCGCGCCGTTCACGACGACCTCGTTCACGACGAGCGGCCCGCTGCCGACGAGCGAATCGAGCCCGACCCGCACGCGGATCTCGTCGATCTGCAGCGCGTAGTCCGTCTCATAGCCTTCGGGATTGCCGATCGTCAGGCCCGACAGCGTACCCGTCGATTCCGTGACGGAAACGTTCGCGGCGCGCAGCGTCACGTCCGTGCCCGTTGCGGCCTCGCCGTAGGACTCGATCGTTGCCACGACGGTCGGCTCCAGCCGCCCGAGCAGATACACGCCGCCGAGGATCACGGCGACCAGGAGCAGTGCGATGATCACGAACCTCATGCGCTCGATTGTAGCGTCGTTCGATTGTGGCGGCACGAGCGGCTGCCCGGGCCGCGGCGGCGCGGAGGCCGATGCGAGCGCGCCGGCAGCGAGCGGCGGCGGCGAGCGGCGCAGAGAGCGGCGGCACGGAGCGGCGGCGAAGCGGCCGAAGCGGCGGCAGAGAGCGGCGGCACGGAGCGCGGCGGCGAAGCGGCCGAAGCGACGGCTGCCGCCGCGTCAGCAGCCGAGAGCGCCCCGC
>JAFGNC010000205.1 GCA_016927175.1 Gammaproteobacteria bacterium
CGATCCCGTACCGCCCGAGAGCGCGGCGCGGCGGACGAAAGCGCAATGATGCGGGTCCGGCACCTGCACGGCCGACGAAACGCGAATGCGGTTTCGTCACCTGCACCGCCGCCGACGAACGCGGATGCGGGTCCGGAAGACTTTCGCACCGCCGACGCGTCTCTGGTCGACGCAGGTTCCGCCGCCTGCGGCAGCAGCATCTTTCACAGCATCGCGCCGATGTCCGACGCGCCGGTCGGATACGCGAACAGCATGTCCTTCAGATCCGCGGCCGTCAGCTCGTGCCTCAGGGCCAGCGCGAACACGTTGATGACCTCGTCGGCGTGCGGGCCCACCAGATGGGCGCCGAGAATGCGGTTCGTCGCCTCGTCGACGAGCACCTTGAAGCCGTAGACGGGTTCCGCCGCCTGCCGCGCCGTATACCAGTCCGAAGCGTTTCTGCACTCGATGCGGAAGCGGTGCCCGCGCCTGCGCGCCTCCTCTTCGCCGAGCCCGACCGCTGCGATCGGCGGGATCGTGAACGCGACGCTCGGCACGGCCGTATAGTCCGCGCGGCGCCGGTTCCCGTCCAGCAGGTTCGCCGCGACGACTTCCGCGTCCCGCCCCGATACCGGAGTCAGCGGCGGACCGACCTGCGCGGCGTCGCCGGCGGCGTAGACGGCGCCATTCGATACGCTTTGCAGGTATTCGTTCAGGACGAGCCTGCCCTTCTCGACCGCGACACCGGCCGATTCGAGGTCGAGGTCGGCAAGCGCGGGCGCTCGCCCCGCGGCATGCACGACCAGGTCCGCTTCGAGCTCGACGCCGCCGCCGTCGCCCGACGCCCGGATCCGAAAGGCCTCCCCTGCGCGCTCGACGGCCTCGACGCTCACGTCCGTCCGCACGTCCACACCGATGTCCGCGAAGCGCTCCATGAGCCAGTCGACGAGATCGGGATCAAAGCGCTTCAGCATCCGCGGCCCGCGCTGCAGCACCGTCACGTCCGCGCCGGCACGGGCTGCGATGTGCGAGAACTCCGCCGCGATGTAGCCGCCGCCGATCAGCGCGATCCGCCGCGGCAACTTCTCGAGAGACAGAAAGACGTCGCTCGGGACGACGTGCTCCTCGCCGGGTATGCCGAGCGGGACCGGCTCCGCGCCCGCAGCGATCACGATACGCTCGGCGTCGAGCGTGTCGCTGCCGACTTCGAGCGTGGCCGGGCCCGTGAATCTCGCGCGTCCGCGATGAGCGTCGATGCCGCTGTCCGCAAACTGCCGCTCGCGCTGCTCGGGAATCGGATCCGTGAAACGCCGCTTGCGCGACATCAGCGCCGGCCAGTCGATGCGGACGTCGCCGTCGACGCCGCCCCCGCGCATCCGCCGCGCGTGGTCGACGGCCGCGGCGCCGCCGACGAGAAGCTTCTTCGGGTCGCAGCCTCTGAGGGCGCAGGTGCCGCCGAAAGGCCGCGACTCGACGACGGCGACGGTCCAGCCGGCGGCGCGGAGCCGCGTCGCAACCGCCGTCGCGGCCGTGCCCGTTCCGATGATCGCCGCTCGGTATCGCTTCTTCGCCATGGGCCCTCCGATGCGGACCGGCCGCGGCCCCTCGGCGAAGCGGCCTCGGTCCGCGCACGCTGACGGATGGGCCGATGCAACTTGCATGCCCTGCGGCGCGCGGACGGCAAAGAGCCGACGACAGAGAAACGGGCGCTGCTGCCGAAAGAAGAAGAGCCCCACGGACTTCGGCAGTCCGTGAGGCTCGAGTCGCGCGAAAACCCTGTGCGGCGCGCGCGTCAGTCGGCGGCGAAACAGTAGAACATTCCGGCCCCGCCGGTGCGCTCGAGGCTCGGCAGGTCGCAGCCCTGGGAGGGATGCACGGCGTTCCAGGAGTTTACGCCGGGCTCGCGCCCGAGCCTGTCGGCGTGGCCGAGCATGGCCTGCGCGTCGCTGCTGCCGTCCGTCCAGTTGTTGCACGTCAGGTCGGCGGCCGTGCCGTCCTCGTTCGTGCCGGTCAGCACGTCGTGCTGCAGCGGCTGCGGGCCGCCGATGTAGTTCGGCGATTCGCCGCGCTCGTTCAGCGCGGTCTCGGCAGTCAGGTTGTTGTCTTCGCTGTGCAGGTCCTCGACGCTCTCCGCGATCATGTCGCCGGCAGCGTTGTGCCAGGGGCCGTCGCCGATCCGGTCGCGGGCGTCCTCGGAATCCGTGCTGAGGTATGCGCGCCAGGTCCTGTCACCGGCGCCGGCGGCCTCCGCGAGCGACTGGCAGTGGGCGTCCGCCCCTTCGAGCCCGCCGAGGTCCCCGCCGTTTCCGGGATTGCTGCTCGTGACGAAAAAGCTCATGTTCTCCGCCGTGTCCTGCGCCAGCGCAGCACCGACGCCGACCGACACAACGGCCAGCGCGGCCGCGACGCGATTGGGCTTGATCATTTTCTTTTCTCCTTTTCTTTTGTCGCCGGCGCCCGGAATCAGGCGCGGCCGGCCACGCGAAGTGCAGGCCGAGCACTGTCCGACACCGCTTCGAATCACGTTATAGAAGGCCCGGTAACGCGTCAACGCGGGCGATGGCCCCGGCGCGAGCGTTCCGAGGGCGGCTCCGGCGCTGCGCCGCCGCATGCCGACCGCATGTCTGCGCCGTTTCCGACACCCTTCGACCGCGGCAGGCGCCTCTCCGACACCCTTTGATCGAGGCGCGCGCCTGGCGCATCCTGCATGTATGGGGCTCTACGACACGCGCATCCTGCCCGTGCTGATTCATGCGGCGATGCGGCAGCAGAACCTGACGGCGTACCGGCGCCGCGTGGCCGCGGAGGCGTTCGGCGACGTGGTCGAGATCGGTGTCGGGTCGGGCCTCAATTTCCCCTTCTATACCGCCGCGGTGAAGCGGGTCATCGGGATCGACCCGTCGGCCGGGCTGCTGCGCAGAGCCGCCCGGGCCGCCGAGGGCTGCAGCTTCCGCGTCGATCTGCTGCAGGCGTCGGCGGAAGCCCTGCCGCTGGCAGACCGGAGCGCGGACACTGTCGTGACCACGTGGTCGCTGTGCAGCGTTCCCGACGTCGGGCGCGCCCTGAGCGACATGCGCCGCGTGCTGCGGCCGTCGGGCCGGCTGCTGTTCGTCGAGCACGGCCGATCCGCCGACGCCGCGGTCGTCCGCTGGCAGGACCGGCTGACGCCGGCGTGGAAGCGAGTCGCGGGCGGCTGCCATCTGAACCGTTCGATGGCGGAGCTGATCGAGGCTGCCGGCTTTGCCGTGGATCGACTCGAGACCGGCTACATGAAGGGTCCGAAGCCGATGACCTTCATGTACGAAGGCAGCGCCCGGCCGGGCTGAGCGCGCCCCCTCCGGCGCGTCGCGCTCGCTCGTTCCTCGAGACGCCCGTTGCCGCGTGACTCGTTCCCGTACGCCCGTTCCCCGCAGCGGCGCGCACCGAGAATCTCCGTTTCGTCTCGGAAACTACGCGCCGGCGCGGCATAGCGCCGCGGCGCTCGGGGATGGTAATTTCGAGCGACACACTTCCTGCAACGTGCAGGGCCGCCGCCGGCACACGACGGGCTCGTGGCCCGGCCAGTGGACTGCACGGGCCTCGCGCACTATGCTGAAACCGTAAATGATTGAATCGAAAAGAACTCGACGATTGATCGCCATCGCGCTCGCCGCCGGCGCGGCGGCCGCTGCCGCCGGCCTCGCCTGGCGCGCGGGCCTCTTCGCGAACGAAGGCGAGCAGCAGTGGGCGATGATCGAGACCTACTGCGTCGATTGCCACAATTCTTTGGATTTCGCCGGCGACGTCTCTTTCGAAGGGTTGACGCCGGAGCAGGTCGCTCGGCACGCGGAGACGTTCGAGACGGCGGTCACGAAGCTGCGGGGGCGCCTGATGCCGCCGCCCGGAGGCCCGCAGCCCGAGCAGGCGCAGGTCGACGCCTTCATCGGCTGGCTCGAGAAGACCCTCGACGGCAATCCGCAGATTCCGCGAGCGGGGCACGTCCCGGTGCAGCGGCTGAGCCGCACGGAGTACGCCGCAGCGGTCGAGGACCTGCTCGGCATCGAGATCGACCCCGAGCAGCACCTGCCGACCGACATCGAAGTCGACGGCTTCACGAAAATCGCCGCGGCGCTCAGCGTGTCGCCCGCGTTCCTCGAGCAGTACATCGCGACGGCCCGCACCGTCGCGCGGCTCGCGGTCGGCGAGCCCGTCCCGAAGATGTCGAGCGCCTACTTCCCGCCGCCGGTCGGCGATCAGGACGGCTACACCGACGGCCTGCCGCTCGGTACGCGCGGCGGCACGAGCTTCGAGCACATCTTTCCGGCCGACGGCGAATACCGGATCACGATCACGGACCTCGACGTCGGCCTCTACCCCCGCGCGCTCGAAACCGAGCACACGGTCGTCGTGCTGGTCGACCGCGAGGAAGTCTTCCGCGGCAGGCTCGGCGGTCCCGAGGACCTCGCGCTGGTAGACCGGGGCGGCGCACCGGCGCGAGCCGAGCTGATGGAGCGCTTCAAGGACATTCCGGTCAAGGTGCAGGCGGGCGCGCACGAGGTCGTCGTCACCTTCATCGAGCGCGCACGTGCCGCGACGGACGGCCCGATTTACGGCTTCCAGCCCTACGGCGGCTTCAGCTTCACCGGCGAGATGCGCGTGCCGCGCGTCGTCGGCGGCATCGAGATCAAAGGCCCGTTCGACGCCTACGGCCTGTCGCGCACCGAGAGCCGCAGCCGGATCTTCATCTGCGAGCCGGAGACCGAAAGCGAGGAGCGGCCGTGCGCCGAACGCATCGCCGCGAATCTCGCGCGCCGCGCGTTCCGCCGGCCCGTCGGCCAGGGCGACGTCGACCGGCTGATGCCGTTTTACGAAGCGGGGCGCGAAGGGCCCGGCGGCTTCGACGAAGGAATCGAGCACCTGGTCACCGCCGTGCTGGCGAGCCCCGACTTCCTGTACCGGGCCGTCGTTCCCCCGAAGGGAACCGAGGAAGGCGGGCTCTACGCCCTCGACGACCTCGAGCTCGCATCGCGCCTCTCCTTCTTCTTATGGAGCCAGGGCCCGGACGACCAGCTGCTCGAGCTCGCGGCCGCGGGAAAGCTCGGTGACGAGGAGATCCTCGAGGCCGAGGTCAGGCGCATGCTGGCCGATCCGCGTGCCGGCACGCTCGTGACGAACTTCGCGCTGAACTGGCTCAACCTCGACGACCTCGACGAGGTCGTGCCGGACGACCGTCTGTTCCCGAATTTCGACGAGGAGCTGCGGCAGGACTTCGCGACCGAGATCGAGCTGTTTCTACGTAGCGTCCTGCTCGAGGATCGCAACGTGCAGGAGCTGCTGACGGCGGACCACACGTTCCTGAACGAGCGCCTGGCGCGGCACTATGGCATATCGTCCGTCAGCGGCTCGCAGTTCCGCCGCGTGACGCTCGCGGACGAGACGCGTCACGGCCTGCTCGGCAAGGGCGCCGTGCTGCTGCGCACGTCCTACGGGGACCGCACGTCGCCGGTGCTGCGCGGTGCATGGGTTCTCGAGAAGCTGATGGGCACGCCGCCGGCGCCGCCGCCGCCGAACGTCGAGACGGATCTGTCGACGCCGGAGGGCGAGCGGCCGACGACGATCCGCGCGCGGCTCGAGCAGCATCGGGAGAGCTCGACCTGCAACGGCTGTCACGGCGTCATCGACCCTTACGGCCTCGCGCTCGAGAATTTCACCGTCGTCGGCGAATGGCGCGACTTCGACCGCGACGCGGACGCGCCGATCGACGCGAGCACGACGCTGCCGGGCGGCTTACCGGTAGAGGGCCCCGTCGAGCTGCGGCAGGCGCTGCTGCGCCGGCCCGACCAGTTCGTGCAGGCGATGACGCAGAAGCTGATGATGTACGCCCTCGGCCGCGAGCTCGAATTCTTCGACATGCCGCAGGTGCGCGAGATCGTGCGCAGCGCGGCGGACGAGGATTACCGGTTCTCCGCGATCGTCAGCGGCATCGCGGCGAGCGATGCATTCCGAATGCAGACGCTGCCCGAGGCGCGCGATGAAGCGGGCGCCCAGGTGGCGGCACGGAGCGGCGCCGCATCGCCCGGCGCCGGGCCGGGCGGCGAATCGGCCGGTCCCGGGATCGACTGACCCTGGGCGACAGATCAGGAGTGGCTGCATGTCCGTTTATCTGACGAAGAAGCATCTGTCCCGAAGAGCCGTTTTGCAGGGCGCCGGCGTCGCCGTCGGCCTGCCTCTGCTCGACGCAATGGTTCCGGCGGCGACCGCGCTCGCGCAGACCGCCGCGGCGCCGAAGCTGCGGGTCGGATTCTTCTACATCCCGCACGGCGCGATCATGTGGAACACTCCGCACGGCCCGGACATGGATCACTGGACCCCGAGCGGCGCCGGCGAGAATTTCCGGCTGAGCCCGATCATGGAGCCGCTCGAGCCGTACAAGCGCTACGTCACGTCGTTCTCGAACCTCGAGAACAAGGCGGCGCAGAATTCGGTGCACACGCTCGTGCCAGCCACGTGGCTCTCCGGCGTGCGGCCGGACCCGGATGCGACCGGCGCGCGCATGGCCGCGACGATCGACCAGATCATCGCGAACCACATCGGCCAGGGCACGCCGCTGCCGTCGCTCGAGGTGGCCTCCGAGACGACGATCCAGGCGGCCGCGTGCACGACCGGCAGCGGCGGGTGCTACTACAGCTCCACCTTGTCGTTCCGCAACGCGACGTCACCGCTGCCGATGGAGTTCAACCCGCGCAAGGTGTTCACGCGCCTGTTCGGCGAGGGCGATACGCCGGAGGAGCGCGAGGCCGTCGCGCGGCAGACCCGCAGCCTCCTCGACCTGATCTCCGATCGCACCAAAGCGCTGCAGAAGGACCTCGGCGCCGGCGACCGCGCGATCCTCGACGGGTATCTCGACACCGTCCGCGAGATCGAGCGCCGCGTCGAGATGGCGGAGCAGCGGGATCTGTCGGGCATCGAGCTGCCGGACGCGCCGGTCGGCGAGCTCAGCGCGTTCGACGAGCAGGTCAAGCTGATGTTCGACCTGATTGCGCTGGCCTACCAGGCGAACCTGACGCGCGTCGCGTCCTACATCATGGTCGCCGAAGGCACCAACCGCACCTATACGCACATCGGCGTTCCGGACGCGTTCCATCCGCTGTCGCACCACGCGAACGACGTGACACGGCTCAGGAAGCTCGTCCGTATCCAGCGCTACCACATGGAGCGCTTCACGGAGTTCCTCGACAAGCTCGCGGCGATTCCGGAAGGCGACGGCACGCTGCTCGACAATTCGATGTTCATGTACGGCTCGAACATGAGCAACAGCGACCGGCACAACAATTATCCGCTGCCGAACATCCTGGTCGGCGGCGCCTGCGGCGGACTGAAGGGCGGTCAGCACATCGAGCTGCCCGAGCACACGACCGTCACGAATCTGCATCTGACGGTTCTGAACAAGGCGGGGCTCGAGCAGAAGAGCTTTTCGGACAGCACCGGCGAGATCGCCGGTGTCTGACGCGCGCCGATGACCCGCTCATACCGGCCGGCCGCCCCCTTCGAGCGCAGCGCGACGCGGCGCAGGTCCGTGCTGAAAGGCGCGCTCGGCGCGCTCGCCGGCGCAGCGCTCGCACCGCTCGCGCACGTTGGCAGAGCGGCGACGGCGCCGACGCTGAGCGATCTCGGCGGCGGCTTCGCGCTGCTCGAAGGCGCCGGCGGCAACGTGCTCGTGCGCTCGACGGACGAAGGTCAGGTGCTCGTCGACAGCGGCGCGGCTGCCTTCACGGACGACGTGCTCGCGGCGCTCGCCGAGCTGCCGGGCGCGGGCCGCGTCGGCACGCTGTTCAACACGCACTGGCACCTGGATCAGGTCGGCTCGAACGCCGCGCTCGGCCGCGCCGGCGCGGCGATCATCGCTCACGAGAAAACCCGCGTGCGCCTCGCAACCGACTACTACCTGCGCGACGAGGAGCGCTATCAGGAGGCGCTGCCCGCAGAGGCGCATCCGACGCAGAGCTTTTACACGAACGGCGCGACGACCGTCGGCGGCGAACGGATCGAGTACGGCTACCTGATCGAGGCGCACACGGACGGCGACATCTACGTCTACTTCCGCGACTCGAACGTCATGGCCGTCGGCGACGTCGTCTCGCCCGTTCGCGACCCGGAGCTCGACTGGTTCGGCGGCGGCTGGCTCGGCGGGCGCCTCGACTCGCTCGCGCTGCTGCTCGAGCTGACGGACGGCGACACCCGCTTCGTGCCGAGCTACGGCCCCGCCGTCGGCCGCGCCGACGTCGAGGCCGAGCACGGCATGATGCAGACGATCTTCGACCGCATGTTCGAGATGATCCGCATGGGCTACAGCGCGGAGGACATGCTGGCCGACGGCGTCCTCGAAGGGCTCGGCCGCGAGTTCGAGGACCCTTTCAGGTTCGTCTACGCCGCGCACAAGAGTCTCTGGGCACACCACAACAAGCTGTCGCACGACATCGTCTGAGCCGCATGAACGATTCGATCCAGCATCCGCTCAAATCTCCGGTCGAGCAGCCGATCAGGCAGCCGATCGCAAGCCCGAGGGGCCGCGCGAGAGCCCGGGCCGTTGCGCTCCTTGCGGTGCTGGCCGCCGCGGCCGCCCCGGCGGCCTTCGCGGCCGACGACTCCCTCGCCGGGCTGATCCAGTCGGGCAAACGCGACGCCGCACTCGACATCATCCGCGCGGGAGGCGACGTCGACGATGCCCAGGGCGACGGAACGACGCCGCTGCACTGGGCCGTGTACCGCATCGATCCCGAGCTCGTCCGCCTGCTGCTCGAGCGCGGCGCCGATCCGAACGTCACCAATCTGTACGGCTCGAGCCCGCTGGCGGAAGCCGTCAAGATCGCCGATGCGGGCATGGTCGAGCTGCTGCTCGAGGCCGGCGCGGATGTCGAATCGCCGAACGCGGACGGCCAGACGGCGCTGATGCTGGCCGCCCGGACCGGGTCGGTCCGGGTCGCCGAGGCACTCGTGCGCCGCGGCGCCGACGTCAACGCGCGCGAAGCGTGGCGTGGCCAGACGGCGCTGATGTGGGCCGCCGACTCGAGCCATCCCGAGATGACGCAGTTTCTGATCGGCCACGGCGCCGACGTGAACGCGCGCGCGTTCGCGAACGAGTGGGCCACGCAGATCACGTCGGAGCCGCGCGGGCAGTACCGCCCGACCGGCGGGCTGACGCCTCTGATCTATGCGGCGCGCTCCGGCTGCTTCGACTGCGTCAAGGCCATCGTCGAGGCCGGCGCGGACGTGAACCGGCCGAACCCGGACGGCGTGACGCCGCTGATCGTTGCGATCGAGAACTACGCGTTCGACTCGGCGAAGTACCTGCTCGAGCACGGCGCCAGTCCGCACACGTGGGACTGGTGGGGACGCACGCCGCTTTATTCGGCCGTCGACATCAACTCGTTCACGCCGCGCAGGCGCAATCTGCCGCGGCCGGACGAAGGCGAAGTGACGGCGATGGACATCGTCCGCATGCTGCTCGACGCGGGCGTCAATCCGAACCCGCAGCTGAACATGCACCGCCCCCACCGCGGCGGCAACATCAGCCGGTTCGTCGACGACCTGCTGACGACCGGCGCGACGCCGCTGCTGCGCGCAGCCGTCGGCCACGACACCGAGGCCATACGCGCGCTGCTCGATCACGGCGCGCTCGTGGACCTGCCGAACGTGATGGGCGTAACGCCGCTGATGGCGGCGGCCGGCATGGGCATCTCCGGCCGCGATCGTCGCGTGAACCTCGGCGGCGACGTCGAGAGCCGCGCGATCGAGACGATCGCGGTGCTGCTGGAGGCGGGCGCCGACATCGACGCGCGCGTGACCGACATCGAGAGCCGCACGGCCCGCATCGCGCGGCCGAGCACGATGACGGAACGCGGAGGCCAGACGGCGCTGTACGGCGCCGTCAAGTTCGGGTGGGCGCGAGTCGTCGAGTACCTGATCGAGCGCGGGGCCGACGTCGACGTCGTCGACGCGCTCGGCAACTCGCCGCTCGATGCGGCGCTCGGCCGTACCGGCGGGCGCGACAACACGGTGTCCGACGAGGTCGCCGAGATCCTGCGGGCGGCGAGCGGGCGCGGCGCCTGAGCGCGGCGCCCGCGCGCACCGACGCGATGCCGATGAGCCTTCGATGAAGCGGTCCCGACGGAGCCGTTCCGGGGAAGCCGCTCCGAGGAACTCCGAGGAGCCGTTTCGAGGAAGCCGCTCCGAGGAGCCGCTTCAGGAAAGCCGCTTCGCGGGAGCCGTTCCAAGGAAGCCGTTCCGATGAATCGATCGTGATGAAGCGAGTTGTCGAAAGCTCTTTGCGTTCGCCGCCGGGCGCGGCGATGGCCGCCTCGGCGGGGCTGCTCGTCGCCCTGCTCGCGTGCGCGCCGAACGCGGCGATCGGCGCCGAACCGACGATGCTGTTCGAGAACGCCGCGCCGGGCGACGTGCTCGACGCGCTGTATGCGGAGTGCTACGACGCCGGCCTCCTGGCCGAGCCCGCCGGCGACGGCATCATCGTCTGCAGCGCCGACCTGAGCGGAGGCGAGACGAGCGCCGAAGGCGTGCCTTTCGTCGGCGTCCACGACGGCCGCGCGAGGCACCGCATCCGCTTTGCCGTGGCGGAACGGGACGGGGCGGTCCGAGCCTGGGCGTATCCGTGGATCGAGATCGAGGAAGCTGACGGGACGGTGCTCGACAACGAGATCGTGTCGGAGGAATATCTGCGCCGGGTCGAAGACGTGCTCGCCGATCTCGCCGCATCGCTCGCGGCCGGACGGGGCCGCGACGCGGACGGCGGCCCGAGCGGCTGGCGGCAATACTACGACAGCCGTGACGACTGGCGTCTCGACGCTCACCTGAAGGCCGTCGCCCACTGCGATGCGCGCCTGGCGGACCTGACCGAGGAGCGGCTCGAGAGCCAACTCGAGGCCGCCGGCGTGCGGCCTTTCGGGCGAACGCTCAGAGACCGCTGCGAGGAGCTTTACGAGGAAGTCTTCCGCTGGGGGCTCGCGCGCGGCCTCGAAATGCCGACCGTCGAGGGCTATGTCGAGTATCGTCAGGGGCTGCCGCCGGCGCAGCGCCGCTGCGCCGGGCGGCTGGCGCTGACTGCCGATTGCCGCTGACCCTTCCAGATTTTGTAACCGGACCGACGTGCCGGCCGGCGCGCCGCCGCGAGCGCGGCGGAAGACAATGGTTTCTTCGCTTGGCATCAAGTTTGAATGGCACTCGGCGCGGGGCCGGCGCCGCTCGAGCCGGCGGCCGAACGAGCCTGCGGGCACCCGCGACCCGCCAACGACGACGACAACCACAACCACAACCACAACCAGCGAAACAGACTCTCCACCAC
>JAFGNC010000206.1 GCA_016927175.1 Gammaproteobacteria bacterium
CCGCGCAGCTGCCGGTAATGCCGCTGCTGTGGGTCGAGCGGCGGCGCTCGCCTTGGCCGAATGCGGCCGCCAGGAGATATCGCGCATGGTTCCTGCCCTCCCCTCCGAAACGGCAAGCCAACGAGCGCGACCCCCGACCCGCTCCCGGATCCGGTCCGACCTGTTGGTCCTCGACGCGCACAGCTTCAAGGATCTCGAGATATTCGAGTCTGAAACGGGAGGTGCATGTCTCTTCGATCTGTGCAACCTCACGCGATCCGACGGCGGTGCGAAAGCCCTGCGACGGCGCATGGAGCGTCCGTCCTGCGACGCTGCTCGCATACGTGCCACGCAGGAGGCCCTCGCCTTCATCCTCGCGCAGCGGCAGGCGTTCGACATGCTGCCGTCTCTCGCCTATACCACGGGCCGCGTAGAGCGCTATCTGCGGGCCAGTCTGCCGCTGGTCACGCACGAAAACCTGCTGGAGTTCGGCTTCGGCGCCCTGGACCTGCGGCTCAACCATGACCGCGACTACAGCAAAATCGTGCGCGGCGTGCAGGTTACGTGTCTGCTGATCCGAACGTTGCGGCGCTTCGTCGGCCGGGCTGAACTGGCGCGGCCTGCCGGAGAGCTCGCCCCGCTCCTCGACGAGATGCGGGCGCTCCTCGACCGCCCCGGCTTTTCGCGGGTCCCCGATCGGGAGATCGGAAGCTGGGGCGTTTGGAGAATCCTGCGCGCCGATCAAGTCTTCCGGCTGCGGGAGAAGGAAGCGACAGACCGGCTGCTGCAGATCACCTACGAGGTCGACGCGCTCGTCGCGCTGGCGGACGTCACGCGCAAGCATGAATTCGTTCTGCCGCGTATCGAGCAGGGGCCGCTCAGCGTCCGCGCCGACGGTCTGGTACACCCTCTGCTGCGGGATGCGGTGGCGAATCCGGTCGACCTCGACCAGGATCGCCGCGTGCTGTTCCTGACAGGCCCCAACATGGCCGGCAAAACGACCTACGTGCGCGCCTTCGCCACGGCGCTCTACCTCGCCCACCTCGGGATGGGCGTTCCGGCGCGGAGCTTCCGCTTCGTGCCCGCGCAGCGGCTCTTCAGCTCGATCTCACTGACCGACGACCTGCGGGCCGGGGTCAGCTACTTTCGGGCCGAGGCGCTGCGGGTAAAGGCGATCGCTCAGGCTGTCGCCGAGGGCTACCGCGTGGTCGCGGTCATGGACGAGCCATTCAAGGGGACCAACGTCAAGGATGCGCTCGACGCTTCGCTCGCCATCCTGGAGCGCTTCGCGGTCAGGGAGGATTGCCTGTTCATGTTCTCCTCGCACCTGATCGAGCTGGGTGACCGGCTCGGCGCCGTCGGGCGGGTCGACTGCCGCTATTTCGAAGCGGAAGAGGGCGAGGGGCGCCTGCGGTTCGCGTACCGGCTGAGTCCCGGCATCTCGAGCCAGCGGCTCGGGATGCGGGTGCTGCGCGAGGAGGGAATATTCGAGCTGCTCGACGGCGGCGCAGAGGGGGATTGAGCTCCCCCCTCCCCTTCGGCACCCCAAGCCTGAATACGATGCGACGCCGCCGGCGACGCCCGACGGCCGGATGTTGGCTCCTCCGCGACCGCCCCGGCGGCCGGTCGCGGCGCCGTCGTCGCGCTACGCAGGTTGCGCTATGTCGGTTTACGGAAGTGCGCGATACCCCAGGCCAGGTACCCTTTTCCGCCGGCGTCGGTCCAGTGCTTCAGCCCCTGGATCATCCGGTCGATGTACTCGTCGGACACGACCTTCGACAGCTCGGCGCGCCGGCCCTGAAGCTCCGCGCGCACGCGCCCGTAATGATTGACGAGCTGGTGAGTCAGATCCTCGAACCCGACCTCCTGCCAGCCGAGGCGAACGGCTTCGCGGCGGTAGAATGCCATCGACCCGAGCGAATCGAGGTGGATCCGATCGAGGACCGGCTGCAGCACGCCCGGCGGGCAATCGTCGGCCTGCATCGGATCGGTGAAGATGAGCTCACCGCCCGGCTTCAGCACGCGGTCGATCTCGTCGAAGACCTTGCCGCGATCGTCCGAATGCAGCAGCGAGTCCTGGGACCACGCGTAATCGAACCGCCCGTTCTCGAACGGCAGGCTTTCGAAAGCGCCGTCCCTGACGTCGATCAGCTCGTCCAGCCCCGCTGCGTGCGTCAGCTCGCGATTGCGCTCGTTCTGCGCCTCGCTCAGGTTCACGCACGCAACCTTGCAGCCCTTGTGGCGGGCGAGCCAACGGGCCGCGCCGCCGTAGCCGGCGCCGGCATCGATGACTTCGCTGTCCGGCCCAAGGTTGCGGAGCCGGCTCGCCATCGTGGCGACCGTACGCTCCGACGCCGCGGCGATCGGCTCATCGTCGCTCTGATAGAGCCCGATGTGGATGTCCTCGCCGCCCCAGACGTGAAAATAGAAGTTGTCGGCGTCGTCGCTGTTGTAATACTCGCGCGCCGTCTGGACGACGTCGGAATAGTTGCCGCTCATTCCTGCCCCTCGTCCTTCTGCTCCACGTATTTCTTCTCGGCGACATGGATGAAGAAGTCGGGCTCGCTCTCGCGATAGGTTTCCTTGAAGTCGCCGTACGTGGTGACGTTCTGAAAACCCACTTCGCGCATGAGCCTCTGCGTGTAGGCCTTGCGGAGCGGGAACATGTTCAGATGGAACACTTCGCCGTCGGAGAAGCTGTAACGGAAACGCGCCAGGGACTCGTCGACGTGCTCCGGCGTCGCCGACACGTCCTCGCCGCAGTAGTAGTACTGGTGCGAAGGCTCGACCTGCTTGTCGAGAATCGCGTCATAGTTGCGCTGATCGAGAATCAGGATCCCCTCGTGGCGCAGCGTCGCGTAATACTCGGCCAGCGACTTGCGGCGGTCGTTCTCGTTGTGCAGGTGCGTGAACGAGTTGCCGAGGCACACCACGGCATCGTACAGATCGTGAACGTCACGATTCAGCCAGCGCCAGTCGGCCTGAACGGTGCGCAGGATATAACCGCGCTTGTGCGCATTCTCGAACGCCTTGGCCAGCATGGCGGCGCTGCCGTCGACGCTCGTCACCTCGAAGCCGGCGCGCAGCAGCTGCACCGAGTGAAAACCGGTGCCGGTGGCGACGTCCAGCACCTTTTTGCAGCCGTGAGCGCGCAGCTGCTCGATGAAAAACTCCCCTTCGGCGCTCGCGCGCCCCTCCCAGTCGATCAGGTCGTCCCATTTCTCGACGAACGACTTCGCGTATTCTTTCTTGTAATGCCCGGTTTCACGGACACTCAATGGGTCATCGCCGTATCCTTGAACGTTCGCTGTTTTCATGCTTTCAGCTCGCTTTGTGGTTAAACGGATTGGCTCAACGCTGTCAAAATGCGCACGGTAAGGCGCTGCGGGCGCGTAACGTCACGCCCGATGTGCGGACTGGAATGTCTCGCCCGTTGAGCCAGTCCATGGTACGCGTCTCAATCGAAATGTCTACCGCAATACGGAAACATCGCGGTAGCGGTATCCACTACATTTATATGGTCGCATCATGTCGTCCCTGATTCGTTTCGATCGGATTTCCTTATCGTTTGGCGATCAATGTATTCTGGCAACCGCGGATTTTGCTATTGACGCGGGCGAGCGTGTTTGCCTCGTCGGCCGAAACGGCGCCGGTAAATCCACCACGATCAAGCTGATAACCGGGCAACTCGAGCCCGATGAAGGCAAGATCGAGCGGCTCGGCGGAATCCGCGTCAGCGCGTTGGATCAGAAGCTCGCGGAATCGTCCGGGCGCACGGTCCGCGATTTCGTCGCGGGCGGGATGCAGGACCAGCTGAAGCGCATCGCGAAGTATCAGCAGCTCGCCGCGCAACCGGCGCCGGGGGGTGCGGCACTGGACGAGATGGCGAGTTTGGAACGGCAGATCGAAGCGGGCGGCGGCTGGTCGGTGGATACCCAGATCGAAGCGATGATCAGCCAGCTGTCGCTGCCGGCCGAGCAGACGCTGAGCGAGCTCTCCGGCGGCTGGCGCCGGCGCGTCGCGCTCGCGCAGGCGCTCGTGTCGGTTCCTGACCTGCTGCTGCTCGACGAGCCCACCAATCATCTCGACATCACTACGATCGAATGGCTGGAGCAGCAGATCCTGCGTTTCAGCGGCGCCGTGCTGTTCGTCACGCACGATCGCAGCTTCGTGCAGCGGGTAGCAACGCGCGTCGTAGACCTCGACCGGGGCAGGCTGCGCAGCTGGCCCGGCGGCTACCGCGAGTATCTGCAGCAAAAAGCCAAGGCCGAGGAAGACGAAGACCGCCAGAACTCACTGTTCGACAAGAAGCTCGCCGAAGAAGAGGCGTGGATCCGCCAGGGCATCAAGGCGAGGGAGCATCGCAACGAAGGCCGCGTCCGGGCGCTCGAGGCGATGCGCGAAGAGCGTGCGCAACGGCTCAAGCGGCCGCGCACCGCTCGGATCCACATCAATCAGTCGGACGAGCTGTCGGGACGCAAGGTCATCGAAGCGCGGAACGTCACGCATGGCTTCGGCGGAGTCAGGCTGCTCGAGGATTTCTCGCTGCGCATCATGCGCGGCGACCGGATCGGCATCATCGGCAACAACGGAGTCGGCAAGACCACCCTGCTGCGGATCCTGCTCGGTGAGCTCGAGCCGGACCACGGAACGGTTAAGCTCGGAACGAATCTCGACGTCGCGTACTTCGATCAGCTGCGTCGCGAGATCGACGAGACGAAGACCGTCGCCGAGATCATCGGCGAGGGGCGCGAGTACATCTCGATCAACGGCAAGAAGAAGCACGTCGTCGGTTACCTGACGGACTTCCTGTTTTCCGCCAAACGCGCGATGACTCGCGTCGCGGCGCTGTCCGGCGGCGAGCGCAATCGCGTCATCCTCGCGAAGCTGTTCACGCGTTCGGCAAACCTGCTCGTGCTCGACGAGCCGACGAACGATCTGGACGTCGAGACGCTCGAAGCGCTGGAGGCGCGCCTCGCCGAGTACGCCGGCACGCTGATCGTCGTCAGCCACGACCGGCATTTTCTCGATTCGGTCGTCACGAGCACGCTGGTGTTCGAGGAAGGCGGCGCGATCCGCAGGTACGCGGGCGGCTACAGCGACTGGGCGCGTCTGCGTCATCAGCTGACGATCGGCGAGCAAGCGCCGAAGGCCGCGAAGGCCGGCGCCGCGGATGCCCGGATCGCCCGGAAGGCCAAGCCCTCCTCTGCTCCTCACAAGCTCTCGTACAAGCTGCAGCGCGAGCTCGATGCCCTGCCCGATCAGATCGAGCTTCTCGAGACGGAGCTTGCCGGGCTGCAGGCCGAAGTAGCGCTGCCGGAGTTCTACCAGCGCCCTCGCGTGGAAGTCGAGGCGGAGCTGAAGCGTCTGGAAGACGTGCAGGCCCGACTCGACTCGGCGGTCGAACGTTGGGCCGAGCTCGAGGAGCAGGCGCAGGCCGCCGCTTCGACGCGAACGGGGGTCGCCGAGGACGTCGGCTGACGCGCCGCTCAGTCTTCGTCCTCGTCGCGGCGCTCGCGAAGGAAATCGAGATCGACGCCCTGCCCGACGCCCCGATCGCGGATCAGATCCGATGCCCGGGACAGCACGCCCTTCCCGAAGCGCTGGGCGACCTGGTCCATGGCGACCTCGAGATCGCGGGCCCTGCTGGGGCCGCCGAGCAGCGTCTGCTGCGCCGGCGGCTCCGCGGGCACCAGGTCGAAGGCTGCGATACCGACGAGCCTGACCTGCGGCAGCGGCTCCCCGAAGGACGGCAGCAGCCCGACAGCGACCCGATAGAGATCTTCCGCGACGTCCGATCGCTCGGCCAGCGAACGCTGGCGGGTGAGCAACCGGAAGTCGTGACGCTTGAGCTTCACGCGCACGCCGCGCGCGACGTAGCCGGATCTTCTGAGCCGCCGCGCGACCTGATCCGCGGCTCTGCGCAGATGGCGCGCGATCTCGTGCGGATCGGCCGTGTCGACGCTCAGCGTCAGCTCCGAGCCGATGCTGCGAGCGGCGCGAGCGCTCTCGACCACGCGCGCATCCTCCGCGCGCGCGAGCTCGTGGAGCCGGCGTCCGACGTTCCCGAGCGCGTCGGCCAGCACGGCGGGATCCGTCGCGGCCACGTCGCCGATCGTGCGGAGACCGAGCGCGCGCAGGCGGGGCACCGTCTTGCCGCCGGCACCCCACAGCCGCGACAGCGGCAGCGGCGCGAGCCAGCCGCGCGCCGCTGCCGGCGGGACGATCGTCAGGCCGTCAGGCTTTGCATGACCGCTCGCGACCTTGGCCACGTATTTCGTGCCGGAAATGCCGACGGAGACCGTCAGGCCGCCCGTCGCGTCGCGCACGGCATCCTTCAGACGCCGCCCGATGTCCTGCGGCGCGCCGAAGATGCGCTCGCTGCCGGTCATGTCGAGAAAGGCCTCGTCGAGGCTCAGCGCCTCGACACTCGGCGAGAAGCGGCCGAACACGTCCATGACGATCGCGGAGACCGTCTGATATCGTTCGAACCGGGGCGGCACGACGACCGCGTCGGGGCAGAGCCGCATCGCGCGAGCCATCGGCATCGCACTGCCTACGCCGTAGGGACGGGCTTCGTAGCTCGCGGTCAGCACGACACCGCGTGCGCTGCGGGGACCCACCAGCAAGGGCTTGCCGCGCAGCGACGGATCGTCGAGCTGCTCGACGGCCGCGTAGAACGCGTCCATGTCCGCGTGAACGATCATCCGCTGCCAGCGGCCCTGCATCGTCACACGTTCCGCGTTCTTCGGGTTCTGTGTGGGTTCCCTATCGGGTTCTATTGCACGACCCGATCGATGACGAGGTCGACCGTGCCTTCTCCGCCGGGCCTGTAGGACTGCTCCGCGTACAGATCGCCCGGCTGCTCCGTCGGCTGACCGCTGGCCGATACCCGCGCAACCAGATTCAGCTCCGGAAAGTCCGCCAGCGATCTTCCCGGCAGCATCGTGTTCGCGTCGCTCAACACGAACTCGCCGGGCAGCGATGCCGCCGATTCGCGGATCACGGCGACGGGCGGGCCGCCGTTCGGCGCGCGGGCGAAGATGAAAAGGGC
>JAFGNC010000207.1 GCA_016927175.1 Gammaproteobacteria bacterium
GGGAAGCCCCACAGCGTCGGCGCCTCGCGGATCCACACGCTGACGGCGGTCTGCTCCAGCCAGATCAGAAAGCTCATCGGCTTCTCCGAAGCCGGTGAACGCCGACGGCGACGCGGCCGGCTCCCGTCACGCTCCGCAGCTCTTCGGATCGATCGGCCGCGCCCGCGACCAGCTCCAGTCGTCGCCCACGCGCCTGATCTCGGTCAGCAGCGTCACGATCTTCTTGTCGGGATCGCGATTCGGGCTGCCGGTCACGGCGATGCGGTCGCCTTCGAGCAGCTTCTCGGGGACGTCCATCCGCCGCAGCTGCTGCAGGCTCGCCCATTCGACGACGTAGCGCGTCGCATCGTCCGTTCGCAGCGCGATGACGACGTGCGGGTTTGCCCATGTGACTCCCTCGATCTCGCCCTCGAGCGTGACCCTGCGGCAGCGGTCGTACTGCGCGTAGCTGTGGTGCGCGCTGCTGCCGGCCGGCACGGCGACGGCAGCCGCAGCGGCCAGAACCATTGCGACACGGTGCTTTCGAATGTCATCGACGTTCATGCAAAGCCCTCCTCTTCACCGTTCCGGGCCGGCGCGCGCTGCCCGCGGCGACGCGGACGCCGGCCCGACAGTTCGCAGCTCCGAGCGCGTCACGCGCGCGGGCGCCGCCGCGGCGACCTCCAGTCGGCCGGCCCGCTTCATGCCGGTCGCTTCGTGCATCACGACGTAATCGATGCCGTACCGCCCTCGCGGCGATACGGCGACCAGCTGCAATGAGCCGATCCAGTCGTACAGATCGAGCGACACCTCCTGCGGTGTGAACGTGCCGAGGTAGGCGCGCAGCCATTCTTCGTCGCCGCGGTCGAAGGCGCCGAGCACCGCGCCGAGCGCGGCGCCCGCCGGCGTCGCGGGAATGCCGACCCGGCTCCATCCCGGCCGCTCCGCCGGTTCCGCCACGCGGCACACGGCGGTCACGGCAGCGGCGGCCGTCAGCACGGCCAGCGACGCCACATGGCGGGGACGGACCCGCGCGCTTCGCGCGAGCCGTTTCACCCGCTCGACGTCGCCATTCCGGCCGTGCATGGCGGCGACGAGCCGCGGCGCGCGCTGCGACTCCCGCGCGAGCATCATCGAAGCGAGCCGTTCCACGTAATGTTGCCGGCCGAGCACGGCTGCGCAGTCCCGGTCGCAGGACGCCTCGAGCATGACCACGGCGTGCCGCGCCAGCCCGCGAACGACGGGATTCCACCAATACAGGCGGCGCAGCACCAGCAGCACGGCGAGCCACGCCGGATCGCGCCGCCGCACATGGAGCACCTCGTGCACGAGCGCGACCCGCAGGTCGTCCCCCGACAGCCGCGCGCCGATCCACACGGTCGGCGACAGGAATCCGGATGCCGCCGCGACCCTCGAACCCTCGACGATGCGCAGATCGACCCGCACGGCGGCGAGGTGCGCCGGCAGCAGCTCCCGCAGCGCTTCGCCCGAGCGGCTTCGGGCGCGCCAGCCCCGCAGCGACGCTCGCAGCGCGCGCCAGTCGCCGACGGCGCCGGCGACGCCCGGCGCGGCCAGCAGCAGGAACAGCCAGAAGAGCGCGCGGGCCGGATCCGCCGCCGGGGTCGGCGCGACGTCGGCGCGCTGCGCGGTCGGGAGGCCGAGCGCCTGCTCGCCCCATGCTGCCCATGCCTGCCACGCATCGCCCGCGGCGGCCCACGCCGGCAGGTCCAGCGCGATGCCGACGATCGGCCACGGCACGACCCACGCGGCGAGCCCGCAGACGGCGATGCGGAATCGCACCCGCGGCGGCGCATCCGCCGTCGCCCACAGCGCGGCGCCGGCGATCGCGCTCAACGCGAGCGCCGTCACCATAGCGTCGAGAATCGCGTCGGGCCTCGAAACGGCATCGAGCGCTGCGGCCAGCGCGTTCATTGCCGCCCCCGCCGGGTCTCCGCGACCAGCCGACGCAGGTACTCGAGCTCCTCGTCGCTCAGCTTCTCGTCGCGCAGCAGCTGCGCGAACAGCGGGCGGAGGTCGTCGCCGAAGAGCCGCCTGACGAAGCTGCGCACGAGCGGCCGGCGAATACTGTCCTGCCTGATCGAGGGCGCGTACAGGATCGTACGCCCCCGGCTCGCGACCCGGCGGATCGCGCCCTTCTCCTCGAGGCGGTCGACGATGGTCTTGACGGTCGAGTAAGCGACGCCTCTGTCCTGTCCGACGCGATCGAAGAGCTCCGGCGCCGACAGCTCTCCGTCGCGCCAGAAGTGCGCCATCACGTCGAGCTCGAATTCCGACAGCCGCATGTCTCTACATCTGTAGCGATATAATCGACGAGTGTAGAGATATTGCGCGCATTGTCAACTATCGGTGCGGACACGAGGTCTGCTTGTCAGGAACGTCTTCCCGCTGCAATCGTTCTTACGGCGGGCGTTGCGGTAGCATGGATCCGTCGGACGCAACACGAATATCCATGCAACACGAAATTCTCGGCCAGTTCGCGCAATTCGCGAAGCTGACGCTCGCTCAGGACGAATTCTGCTGGGCCGGCAAGGGCGGCATCATGTCCTACTCCGATGGGGTCGAGTGGCGGCTGCGCGTGCCGGGCGGCGTCGCCGGCGCCGCGCGGCGCATGCTGTCGGGCGAAGGGCTCGCGCTCGCTCACCTGCGCGCGACGCGCAACGGCGCCACGGCCTCGCTCGCGAGCAGCCAGGCCGGGCGGATTCTGATCTTGAACCTCGAGGACGGGCCGGTGCTGACGACCCGCGGCTCCTTCCTCGCGGCGTGGGGCGACGTCGACCTCGACGTGACGGTCGCGAAGCGCGCCGGCGCGGCGCTCTTCGGCGGCGCCGGGCTGTTCCTGCAGCGCATTTCCGGCCGCGGCACGGTGCTGGTCCATTGCGCCGGGGACGTGGACGACCGGCGCCTCGCGGCGGGAGAATCGTTGCACGTCAGCACCGGGCACCTGGCGGCGTTCACGGATGCGGTCGACTACGACATCCGCTACGTCGGCAACGTCCGCAAGGCACTGTTCAGCGGCGAGGGCCTGTTCATGACGCGGCTGACAGGCCCCGGCCGCGTGTTGCTTCAGACCCTGAAGCGCCGCCAGGAGATCGCGGTCCGGCAGAAATGACGGGCACCGTATCGCGGCGCCGGTCGCGCCCGCGCTCGGTCGGCCCCGCGCGCTCGAATCGGGAGCGGGGGCGGATCAGCGCCACGGCGGCGGTCACTGCTCCCGGTGGTCACTGCCCCCGGCGGTCACTGCCTCCGGCGATCACTGCCTCCGGCGATCACTGCCTCCGGCGATCACTGCCTGCGGCGGTGCCCGGAGCCCGTGGATCGGATCGTCATAGGGTGATCGTCGGATAAGATTCGCCGAATCGGGTGATGGATATGGAGGAATCGGGAATGGCCAACGAAGGCGGTTGCGCGTGCGGTGACGTGCGTTATCGGCTCGAGACTCCGCCGCTGTTCGTGCACTGCTGTCATTGTCTCGACTGCCAGCGCCAGACGGGGTCGGCGTTCGTGATCAATGCGCTGATCGAGACCGACCGCATCACGCTGCTGGCCGGCGAGCCGAGGCCTCACCCCGTGCCGACCGACAGCGGGCGCAGGCACGACATCTACCGCTGCCCGACCTGCGGCACGGCGCTGTGGAGCGACTATGGCGGCCGGCCGTACCTGCGTTTCGTGCGGACCGGCACGCTCGACGAGCCCGGGGCCGTCGCGCCCGACGTGCACATCTACACGCGCTCGGCCCTGAAGTGGGTGCGCTTTCCGGACGACGCTCGCGTCTTCGACGCCTACTACGACATGAAGAGCGAATGGCCGGCGGAGAGTCTCGCGCGCCGCCAGGCGGCGTCCGATGCGGCCAAGGCGCGCGCCTGAAGGAACCCTTGCGCAGCCAGGGCGCTTCGCGCTCAATCGAGCGGCAGCGCGACGCGCGCCACGCACCCGTGCGCGCCGGCGCGATTCTCGAGCGAGATCGTGCCGCCATGGTTTTCGACGATCTCGCGCGACAGCACGAGGCCGATTCCGGTACCGCCCGGCTTCGTCGTGAAGAACGGCACCCACAGATTGTCCGTACGCGCGAGACCGGGGCCGTCGTCCTCGATCTCGATCGTCAGCCGCTCGCCGTCCGAGCGCCAGCGTACCCGCACGCCGCCTCCGTCGCCGACAGCCTCGACCGCGTTCTTGGTCAGGTTGATCAGCACCTGCTCGAGCTGATCCGCGTCGACGTCGAGCTCGACGTCCGCGCAGTCCTCGATCGCGACCTGGCCGCCGTGCAGCGCAGCGACGCGCCGCACCAGCGGAGCGAGGTGCACCCGGCGCCTCGCCGGCGGCGGCAGACGGGCGAGACGCGCATAGGCGCCCATGAAGCGGCCGAGCGCGTCCGCCCGATCGTGGATGATCGTGAGCCCCGCACGCGCGTCGTCGCGCCAGTCCGGGGGCGGCGGCTCGCGCTCCACGAGCTTGCGCAGCGTGGCGGCCGTCGACTTGATCGGCGTCAGAGAGCTGTTCAGCTCGTGACCGATCACGCGGACGATCCGGCGCCATGCCTGGCGCTCCTCTTCGCGTAATGCGCGGCTGACGTCGGAGATCACGAGCAGCTCGTGCGGCCGGCCGCCTTCGCGAAAGCTCCGCCGGCGGATTTCCCAGCGTCCCGCGCCGCCGGGGAAATGATGGGAAACGATGCGGCCGGACGGGGCGACGAGCATCGGCGCGAGCCCGAGGTCCGCCGCGCCCCTGCCGAGAAGATCCAGGCTGCAGCCGCCGAGCAGCGCCTCGCCGGCGCGGTTCACGAGCCGCAGCCGCCGCGCCGCGTCGAACGCGAAAACGGCGATGTCTACCTCGGCGATGACTTTGTTCAGCAGGACGCCGGCCTCGACGGCCTCGAGCCGCTGATGGTGCAGCGTCTGGCTCAGCGTGTTGACCTCGACCATGACTTCGCCCACCGCGTCCTCCGGATCGACGGTGCGGCCGCGCAGCGAGTAGTCGTCCTCGCGCAGCGCTTCGAGCATGTTCGCGAGCGAGCGCAGCGGACTGACCACCTGCTGCTGCACGGCGGCCGCGCCCCACAGCGTCGCGATCGTGACCGCCGCGAACAGCGTCCAGCGCAGTGCCGGATTCGCGTCCCACGCCGCGAGCGCCGCCGCCGCCGCGAGCCAGCCCGGCGCGGCGGCCAGCAGGACGAGCGTCAGAACCCGATTCTGAAAACGCAGGCGCCGCCGCCGACGGCTCACAGGCCGAACTTCTCCATGCGCCGGTACAGCGCGGAGCGGCTGACGCCGAGCTCGTCCGCCGCGGCAACGACGCTGCCGCCCTGCCGTGCGAGCGCGTTGCGGATAGCCTCGAGCTCGATCTCGTCGAGGGTCATCGGCCGGCGGTCCGACGCGGCGGACCCGGCGTCGAGATGCAGATCCGCCGGCCCGATCGTGCGGCCGCGCGCCATCAGCACGGCCCGCTCGATGACGTGGCTCAGCTCCCTGACGTTGCCCGGCCACGGGTAACGCCGCAGCGCCGACAACGCGGAGTCGGTGAACGCCTCGACCGGGCAGCGGTGCCGCTGCGCGTGCCGCTCGAGGAAACGGTGCGCGAGAAGCAGGATGTCGTCGCCGCGCTCGCGCAGGGGCGGCAGGTGAATGTGGATCGTATTCAGTCGATAGAGCAGATCCTCGCGGAAGCGCCCGGCCTCGATCTCCGCCTGCACGTCGGCGTTGGTCGCCGCGAGCACACGCACGTCGACCTGCTGCGTGCGAGAGGAGCCGAGACGCTCGAACTCGCCGTCCTCGAGCACGCGCAGCAGCCGCGCCTGCTGCGCGACCGGAATGTTCGCGATCTCGTCGAGGAACAGGGTGCCGCCGTCGGCCAGCTCGAAGCGGCCGACGCGGTCCGCTCTGGCGTCGGTGAACGCGCCCTTGACGTGCCCGAACATCTCGCTCTCGAAGACCGTCTCCGACAGGCTGCCGATGTTGACGATGACCAGGCTGCGCTCGCGCCGCGGCGAGCGGGCGTGGATGATCCGCGCGACGAGCCCCTTGCCGCAGCCGCTCTCCCCCGTCAGCAGCACGTTGGCGTTCGACGGCGCCACGCGCTCGACCGTCTCGAGCACGGGCTGCATGACCGGCGACTCGGCGATCAGGTCGCCGTCGGCGGCGGTCAGCTGGCGGTTCTCCGCCTCGAGCGCGCGTGCGCGGTTCAGCGCCTGGCCGAGCGCGACCTGCGTGCGCAGCACGTTCAGCAGGCGGTCGTTGTCCCACGGCTTCTCGATGAAGTCCTGCGCGCCGCGCCGCATCGCCTCGACCGCAAGCTCGATGCTGCCCCACGCGGTCATGACGACGATCGGCGTCGCCGCGTCGAACGCCCGGATGCGGGCGACGGTGTCGAGCCCCTCCTCCCCCGACGTCGTGTCGCGCGAGTAGTTCAGGTCCATCAGCACGGCATCGGCCGCGCGTGCACGCAGCGCTTCGACGAGCGCGCCGGGGTCTGCGAACGATTCGGCGGCGTAGCCCTCGCCTTTCAGCAGCAGTCGCAGAGATTCGAGCACATCGCGCTGGTCGTCGGCGAGCAGAATGCGGGGTACGCGCTTAGCCATTCGATCGACGCCGCTGCGCTTCGTTTGGAATGATCACCGGCGCGAGAATAGCACGCACGAACGCTGCGGTGCCGCAGTCGCTCGAAACGTTCGTCGCCTCGCCCGAGCACCGTCCCGGTATCGAACGCGCCGTCGCGAAAACGGGACGACGCCGACCACGTACAATGATCGAATGCTGCTGACGCTGATCGTCCTGCTGCCTTTCGCCGGCAGCGTCGCCGCCGCGTTCCTGCCCGCGACGGCACGTAATCTCGCAGCGTGGCTCGCCGGCGGGGTCGCGGTGGCGTGCACGCTGCTCGTCGTGAGCCTGTACCCGCAGGTCGGCGCCGGCGGCGTCGAACGGGTGGACCTGGCCTGGCTGCCGCAGTTCGGCCTGTCGATCTATTTTCGCATGGACGGGTTCGCGTGGCTGTTCGCGCTGCTCGTATCGCTGATGGGCGCACTGGTCGTGCTGTACGCGCGCTACTACATGGCGCCCGAAGACCCCGTGCCGCGCTTCTTCTCTTTTCTGCTCGCGTTCATGGGCGCGATGCTCGGCACGGTCCTGTCCGGCAATCTGATTCAGCTCGTCGTGTTCTGGGAGCTGACGAGCCTGACGTCCTTCATGCTGATCGCGTACTGGTACCACCTGCCGGACGCGCGGCGCGCCGCGCGGATGGCGCTCGTCGTCACGGTCGGCGGCGGGCTCTGCCTTCTGCTCGGCGTGCTGATGCTCGGCGACGTCGTCGGAAGCTATTCGCTCGACGACGTGCTCGCCTCCGGGGACGCGATCCGCGCGCATCCGTGGTACGAGGCGATCCTCGTGCTGATCGCGCTGGGCGTGCTGACGAAGAGCGCGCAGTTTCCGTTTCACTTCTGGCTGCCGCAGGCCATGGCGGCGCCGACGCCGGTATCCGCGTATCTGCACTCGGCGACGATGGTCAAGGCCGGGGTATTCCTGCTCGCGCGGCTGTGGCCCGCGCTGCAGGGTACCGGCCTGTGGTTCTGGCTGATCGCGGGCGCGGGCGCCGCGTCCCTGGTGATCGGCGCCTTCTCCGCGACGTTCCAGCGCGACACGAAAGGCGTGCTGGCCTACTCGACGATCAGCCATCTCGGCCTGATCACGATGCTGCTCGGCATGAACAGCGAGCTCGCGCTTGTCGCCGCCGTGTTTCACATGATCAATCACGCGACGTTCAAGGCGTCACTGTTCATGGCCGCGGGCATCGTGCAGCACGAGACCGGCACGCGCGACATGAAGAGGCTCGGCGGCCTCGCGCGCGCGATGCCGATGACCGCGGCAGTCGCGACCGTGGCCGCCGCGGCGATGGCCGGCGTGCCGCTGCTGAACGGATTCCTGTCGAAGGAGATGTTCTTCGAGGAGTCGGTCGTCGTCGGCGGCACGATCGGCCTCCAGCTCACGCTGCCGGCCGTCGCCACGGTCGCCGCCGTGTTCAGCGTCGCGTATGCGCTGCGTTTCGTGCATCAGGTGTTCTTCGGCCCGGCGGCGACGGACCTGCCGCAGCCGCCGCGCGAGCCGACGCGCGGCATGCTCGTGCCCGGCGCGCTGCTCGTCGTCGCGTGCCTGCTCGTCGGAGTGCTGCCGGGGCGCACGATCGGTCCGCTGCTCGACACGGCGGCGCGGTCGATCCTGGGGCCCGCCCTGCCCGAGTACCGGCTCGCCGTCTGGCACGGCTTCACGGTGCCGCTCTTCATGAGCTTCGTCGCGCTCGCCGGCGGCATCGCGTTCTACCTGCTGCTGCACCGCGCGAATCGGACGATGCAGCCGACGCCGCTGCTGTCGCGCATCGACGCGGCGCGGCTGTTCGACGTCGCGAACGTGATCGTCGTGCGCGGCGCCGCGCGGCTCGCGCACCTGTTCTTCACCCGGCGGCTGCAGTCGCAGCTGCTCGCGATCGTCGGCATCGCGCTGGTGGCGGGCTATGCTGCTCTCGGTCCGGGCGCGGTCGGCCCGGGCGCTTCCGGCCCGGGCGCTTCCGGTCCGGGCGCATTGAATCCATGGGCTCTTGGCGCGGGCGGCTGGTCGCGCGGCGAGCTGGCGCTGACGCCGATCGACCCGCTGTTCGCGCTGCTGTGGCTCGCGGGCTGCGCCTGCGCGATCGGCGCCGCGCAGCAGGCGAAGTTCCATCGTCTCGCGGCGCTGATCATGCTCGGCGGCGCAGGCCTCGTCACGTGCCTGACCTTCGCGTGGTTCTCGGCGCCGGATCTGGCCCTGACGCAGATCGCGGTCGAGGTCGTGACCGTCGTGCTGCTGCTGCTCGGGCTGCGCTGGCTGCCCCGGCGCGTCGCGTACGACGACCCGTACCGCCGCACGCTGCGCGCGCGGGGGCGCCGCGCCCGCGACGCCGTGGTCGCGGCCGCCGCCGCTTTCGGCGCGGGCTCGCTCGTGTTTGCCGTGCTGACGCGGCCGTCTCCTTCGGATCTGCCCGCGTACTTCGTCGAGAATGCGCTCGCCGAGGGCGGCCGCAACATCGTCAACGTGATACTGGTCGACTTCCGCGGCTTCGACACTTTCGGCGAGATCACGGTGGTCGCGATAGTCGCTCTGATCGTCTATGCGCTGCTGCGCCGTTTCCGGCCCGCGCCGGAAAGCATCGCCGCGCCGCGCGCGCAGCGGGCGGACCCGGCCCCGCCGGCGGCGGCGGCGCTGGACGACCCGCTGCCGCGAGGCGAGATGAAGATCCCGGCCGTGCTCGTGCGCCTGCTCGGACCGATGGCGGCGCTCGTATCCGTGTACTTCCTGCTGCGCGGTCACAACGCGCCCGGCGGAGGCTTCGTCGGCGGGCTCGTGATGGCCACGGCCGTGATCGTGCAGTACATGGTCGCCGGCACGATGTGGGTCGAGTCGCGCCTGCGCATCCATCCGCAGCTGTGGATCGCGCTCGGGCTGCTGGCGGCCGGCGGCGCCGGAATCAGCGCCTGGTTCGCGTCGCTGCCATTCCTGACGTCGCTGGCCGTCGACGTCGACGTGCCCGTGCTCGGCGAGGTGCACCTGTCGAGCGTGCTCGTCTTCGACCTCGGCGTGTACATGCTCGTGATCGGCGCGGCCGTGCTGATGCTGGTCGCGCTCGCGCACCAGTCGCTGCGCAGCCCGCGCAGGGCGCCGGCCGCGGTCGACGCGGCACAGGACCCCTTCGCGTCGGATAGGCCCGCGCAGAGCGCCGCGGAAACGGAAGGAGCATCGCTCTGATGGAAGCGGTCTACGCCGTCGCGATAGGGGTCCTCGTCGGCGCGGGCGTCTGGCTGCTGCTTCGGCCGCGCACGTTCCAGGTCATCATCGGCCTCGCGCTGCTGTCGTATGCGACGAACCTGTTCATCTTCGGCATGGGACGCCTGCGGCTCGGACGCCCGCCGATCATCGGCGGCGACGACGCCGTCGATGCGGCGCTGTACGCGGATCCTCTGCCGCAGGCACTGGTGCTGACCGCAATCGTGATCGGCTTCGCGACGACCGCGCTGTTCCTGGTCGTGCTGCTCGCGCTGCGCGGCCTCACCGGCACTGACCACGTGGACGGGCGGGAGCCGGACGAATGAGCTGGCTGCTCCAGCACCTGCCGGTCCTCCCCGTCGTCGTGCCGCTCGTGGCCGGCGCTGCGCTCCTGCTGCTGCGCGACCGGCGCCGGCGGGTCCGCTTCGCGGTGGTGCTCACGTCGATGCTCGTCCAGCTGTGCGTCGCGGTCTCGCTGCTCGTGCTGACCACCGGCACGATTCCCGACCTGTGGAGCGAGGGTATTGCCGTGTACCGCGTAGGCGGCTGGCCCGCGCCCTTCGGCATCGTGCTCGTCGTGGACCGGCTGTCGGCGCTGATGCTCCTGCTGTCGGCGACCGTCGCGCTCACGTCGGCCGTGTACGCGGCGGCACACTGGGACTACCCGGGCCAGCCGTTCCATTCGCTGATGCAGTTCCTGGCGATGGGAGTCAACGGCGCGTTCCTCACGGGCGACGTATTCAACCTCTTCGTCTTCTTCGAGATTCTGCTGGCCGCCTCCTACGGCCTCGTGCTGCGCGGCCTGGGCTCGCGCCGCGTCAAGACGGGCCTGAATTACATCGCCGTGAATCTCGCCTCGTCTTCCCTGTTCCTGATGGGCGTGGCGCTGATCTACGGCGTCACCGGCACGCTCA